>DATDKB010000377.1:0-18321 GCA_036520255.1 Rubrobacter sp.
TGGATGGCCAT
Source organism: Rubrobacter sp. (assembly GCA_036520255.1). Classification (GTDB taxonomy): domain Bacteria; phylum Actinomycetota; class Rubrobacteria; order Rubrobacterales; family Rubrobacteraceae; genus Rubrobacter_D. The sequence continues at coordinate 12 of DATDKB010000377.1, forward strand.
CGGGCTCGTGGTGTACTTCACCTACAGCAGGAGCCACAGCCGTCTCGCCTAGGAGGACTCCTCTACCGGCTCGAACTCCTTAGGCGCCTCGGACGGGCGCCGGGGCGCGTGTCAGGATTCGCTCCGGACCCCTCCCGACGGGGTAGAATTAGCCGGTCTTGACGAACGCCGAGAACAATAAGCCAAAGCCCGCCCTGCTCCTCGTGCTCGACGGCATCAGGCCCGACGTGCTACGCGCGGCGATCCGCGACGGGGAGGCGCCGCACCTGGGTGCCCTCGCCGCGAGAGGAGAGGCGGTTTGGAACGCGGTCTCGGTCTTCCCAAGCATTACCCCGGCTGCGACGGCCGCGATAGCCACCGGAGAGGCGCCCGCAAAGAGCGGCATCGTGGGCCACGCCTGGTACGACGAGGACGAGCGAAGGGTGGTTGTCTACGGCGCCATGACGGAGACCGTTATGGCGAGCGGCCCCATAAAAGTGTTCCACAACAACGTCTGGCGGATGAACCGCGACGATTTGCACGCGGCGACCCTCTTCGAGACTTTGCACGACCGCGGTTTCGACGGCGCGTGCGTCAACTTCCCCGTAAGACGTGGGCCGTACACGCACCCGATCCGGATGAAGACCATCGAAGGCTACCTGAAGAGCGGTCGCTACCTCGGGCCTTCCGTGGAAGGCCCGAAAGAATATTTTATGGGCGACCTTTTCTACAGCCGCGACACCGGCTTCAGCGGACGCAAGGCCAACGGCGGAGTCCTCCGCTCCGTAGGCATCAACGACGACTACGCGGCGAGGGTGGGAGCGATGTTCCTCAAAGAGAAGGCCGCGCCCTTCAACCTCGTCTACTTCTTCAAGGGCGATTCGGTAGCCCACCACCATGGTCTCGAGGCCCAGCGTCGCTGGCTCGCGACCGCCGACGAGTACGTCGCCAGGATCTTCGAGGCCGGCGGCGGTATAGACCGGGTGCTCGAGGACTACGCCGTCCTCGCGCTCTCGGACCACGGGCACGCGCCGCTGCTCCCTAAGAATCGCTACGTGGACCTGCGCACGATCCCTGGACAGACGGTTTCCTCCGGAGTAAAGGCCCGTTTCGGCAACGGCACCACCGTCGTCGTCGTCCCGAACGGGCGTTCGGCGCTCCTCTACCTCCGTGACGACGTCGAGCTCGGATCGGTCGTCGAACGGCTCGTCGGGCGCCGCGGCGTGGACCTCGCGGCCTGGATGGAAGAGGGTTGGGCGGCGGTCCGCCGGCCCGGACGCGAGATCCGCTTCCGGCCAGGCTCGGGACCATGTGACCCGTTCGGACGCTCCTGGGATCTCGAAGGCGACCCGCTCGCCCTTGACATCCAACTCTCCAGTGGGCTCTTGCGCTACGGCGATTATCCCGACGCGCTGGAGCGGTTGTGGGGATGTCTGCACTCACCGAGGTGCGGGGACGTGGTGCTCTCGGCAACGCCGGGGTACACGTTCGGCGAGATCTCCGGCGGGTATCACACGGCCAGCGATCACGGCTCGTTGCACGCCAGCGACTCAGAGGTGTTCGTGCTCGCGAGCGGTGTGCCTGCGCCGCACAGGATCACGGACGTCGCCCTGACCCTCCTCCGCCACTTCGAGTCCACGATGGTCGCCGGGGAACGTGTCGGATAGTCGCAACGGCGCCTCCGAGCCGGAGGAGCGCACCGGACTGCGGCCGAAGTACCGGCGGGCGTTCGGGTGCGTCACCTGGGTGTACATGGGGATGCTCGTGTTCCTCCTGGTCAACTTCCTCCTCGTGCTTCCGTCGAGGTACCTGGGAAACGGGGAACTCTTCGGATACCTTCCGCCCAGGCTCGCCTTCCTGGGGACGGCCCTGATCCTGCCCGGCATGATCCTCGCCGCGGTGCTCGGAGCACGTACCTTCAGGACGCCGCGCAAGCGGGGTACCCGCGTTGGGGCCGGCGCGGGCGGCCTGATCGGCTACAGCGGCTTCTTCGCGCTGGAGTGGCTCGCCATCGCCTTCGGGCTCGACAAGAGGGATCAGGCCTTCCGGATCGTCCTGTTCCCGGATCTTGGCGGAACCCTCGCCTTCTACGCCTTCGCCCCGCTGACGCTGGGGGCCACCGGACTCTTCATCTATGCCCTCTACAGCAAGACCGCGGACTTCGAGCGGCGGCGCGGGCTTGCCGTCGCGGGGGCTATCCTTGCGGTGCTCGCGGGGCTCGGCATCGTGGCGACGGACTTTGATCTTCTGGGCGTTCTAGGTGCCATGGTTTCCGCGGTTTCAGCGGCCATCGGCGGGTACGTAAGCGGGGCCGGTTACGCCAGGGCCGGCGGTGACGACATGATCCCACCAGGGGCCGAGATCCAACCCCGCGGACCACGCCTCGAGCGCCGCCGCAAACCTCGCTAATAGCTGGTTAGCACGTCAGCCCCTCAGCGTTTCGGCATTCTGTTGGGTTGTTGCTGAGAGGCTGGTGGCCCGTCGGGCATTAGGCTCGAGCCCCGTTCGCGGTGCCATTATGGGGGCAACGTGACCCTTCGCGGTATAATCCATGCCGATGTTAGAGAACGGTTTTCCCGATAGATCACACCTTCCCACCTCGCCCGGCGTCTACATCTTCAAGGACGCCAAGGACAGGGTCATCTACGTCGGCAAGGCGAAAAACGTGCGCAGCCGGGTGGCGAACTACTTCACCCGCTCTGGCGACGGCCGCCCGAAGATTGCAGAGCTGAGGGAACGGGTCAGCCAGATAGACTTTATCGTCACCGAGAGCGAGACCGAGGCGCTGGTCCTAGAGGCGAACCTGATCAAGCGCCACAGGCCCCGCTTCAACGCCTCCCTGAAAGACGACAAGAGCTACCCCTACATCGTGGTCACGACCGGCGATAAGTTTCCAAGGGTTTTCGCCACGCGCGCCGCCCACGACCCACGCCACCACTACTTCGGGCCCTTCCCGAGCGCCGGCAGCGTCCACGCGACGTTGGACGTGCTGAACAAGACGTTTCCTTTCCGCAAGTGTCGCGGCCCCGAGCCGGGACGCAGGAGCGGGGTGCCCTGCCTGAACTACCACATCGGACGCTCCGTGGCGCCCTGCATCGGGGCGGTCACGAAGGAAGAGTATGATGACATAGTTTCGGACGTTATCGCCTTTCTCGAAGGGCGGGTGGGCGGTTTGATCCAAGACCGTGAGGAGGCGATGCGCGTGGCCGCCCGCGAGATGGACTTCGAGGGGGCCGCGAAGCTGCGCGACGAGGTCGCCGCCCTGGCCCACGTTCGCGACCGCCAGCAGGCCACGATCGCATCAGAGGACTCCTTCGACGCCTTCGGGGCCTTCGCCGAAGGTGAGACCGCGTGCGTGCAGGTCTTCGCGGTGCGAGAGGGGCAGGTCGTGAACCGCGACTCTTTCCTACTCGACAACTACGGCGAGTCTTCAGCCGAGGACGTGGCGCTCCAGTTCGTCCCCCAGTACTACGGCACCGCAGCCGTCCCCCGAGAGGTGCTCGTCCAGTCCGACGAAAGAACCGACGAGCTCGCGACGCTGGCCGAGCACCTCTCGGGCCTGAGGGGGACGGGTGTGGAGGTACGCCGGCCCAGGCGTGGGGACAAGCGTCGAATCCTGGAAATGTCCGTGCGCAACGCGGAGATGGGGCTAGAGCACGAGCGGGCGCTGGACGAGGCCAGGCGAAACAAGGTCGCCTCCACCCTGGACGGTCTGCTCGAGGAGCTCGCGCTCCCCAAGCTCCCGGTCAGGATAGAATGCTACGACATCTCGAATACGATGGGGACGAACTCCGTGGCCTCGATGGTCGTGTTCCAGGGCGGACGTCCGGCAAAGAGCGAGTACCGCCGGTTCAGGATCCGCACGATCAAGGGCGCCGACGACTTCTCCAGCATGGCCGAGGTTATCCGTCGCCGCCTCCAGCGCCTCAAGGCGAACGACGAGAAGTTCACGCCCGCACCGGACCTGATCCTGCTAGACGGCGGAAAAGGCCAATTGTCCGCCGTCGTGCCCATCCTGGAAGATATGAAAGTGGGCGACGAACTACCGGACATCCCCATCCGCTCGCTAGCCAAACGCGACGAAGAGGTCTTCGAGCCCGGCCGCCCGGAGCCGGTGATCCTGGAGCCCAACTCGCCCGAGCTGCACCTCCTCCAGCGTGTTCGTGACGAGGCGCACCGCTTTGCCAACACCTACCACCGCGAGCTGCGCGGCCGCGCCATGACCGCCTCCGTCCTCGACGACCTCCCCGGCGTGGGCCCCGAACGTAAAAAGAAGATACTCGCCCACTTCGGCACCCCGGAAGCCTTCCTGAACGCCTCGCTCGAAGAACTAGAAGCCGTGCCAGGCCTTCCCGGGAGGGTCGCCCGTGAAGTCCACGCAACAGTGCATAGATAGCGTGTCAGCAAGTCAGCCTCCTTTGCCGATAGTTAGCCGGCCAACTATTTCGATGAGCCTCTTCGCGGGCCACCGGGTACGCGGGCGTCGGCTGTGGTGGTGCGGGCACTCTGGCTGGCAGGCTGACGAGCTGAAATGCTAAGAGCCGCCGCAGGCGGCGTGCTGGTACGCTGTTGCATGCCCTCATTCGTGGTGCTAACCTCGTCTTTCGAGATGGCTTGTGGATTTCATGAAGGTCGGACGCCGCGGCGTGGGTGAGCGGGGTGACCGTTCTCCGACGCCGGGTAAGCGCAGGGTCGTCATCATTACGGGGCTCTCTGGGGCGGGCAAGAGCAACGCGCTTCAGGCTTTCGAGGACGCGGGGTATTTCTGTATAGACAATCTTCCGCCGGGCATGATCCCGGCGGTCATGGAGACCACGGCCCGGGGCAATGGGGGACCTGACGGGCTGGTCGTGGTGGTGGACATCAGGGGGAGGCGCTACTTCGGGGAGGAGATCGAGCGGAACCTGGAAGCCGTGGAGGGGGCTGAGGACTGGGAGCACCGCATCCTGTTTATCGACTCCGACGACGCCTCGCTTCTCAGGCGCTACAAGGAGAGCCGCAGGCCCCATCCCGAGGCCCGCAACGGCGACGTCCTGGAGGCCATACGCCGCGAGAGGCGGGACCTCGCCAACGTCAGGGAGATAGCCGACCTCGTCGTTGACACCTCGGGCTTTTCCGCGCTAGACACCCGCCTGCGTTTCAAGAAGCTCGCGGAGTCTCTTTCTGGCAGGATGACCGTCAGCCTCATCTCCTTCGGCTTCAAGCACGGCACCCCGCTCGACGTGGACACCCTCCTCGACGTGCGTTTCCTGCCAAACCCCCACTACGACCCGGATCTCAGACCCCTCACAGGCCACGACGCGCCCGTGCGCGAGGCTGTGCTGGGCGCCGAAGACTGCCAGAAGTTCTTGCAGAAGGCAGACGATCTCCTCTCCTTCCTTATCCCCCGCTACACAGCGGAAGGCAAGACCTACTTCACCCTGGGCGTAGGCTGCACCGGCGGCAGGCACCGCTCCGTCGCCATAACCGAAGAGTTGGCCAGACGGCTAAGGGAGCAAGACGCGGAGATCGACCTCTTCGTGCGCCACAGAGATGTTGAGAGATAGCAGGTCAGCACTTTAGCAAGTCGGCATTTCGGCCTGTGCTCGATCAGGCATCGTCTGCCTATAGCGAAACCTTCACCCCAGCGCCTGCCATCACAAGCTAGAATCTCTCGGCAAAACGGGTCAACAGCAGATCCTGACAAGCTGAAGTTCTGACTAGCTGCCGACCGAAGGGAGGCAAACACATGCCCGGAATGCTTGTAGAGGGCGAGTGGAAGACCGAGAGGCAGTGGAAGAACACGGACGGGCGGTTCGTACGGTCCACGACGCGTTTTCGGGATTGGGTTACGGCGAACGGGAAGAGCGGTTTTGCGGCGGAGGCCGGACGCTATCACCTGTACATCGCGTGGGCTTGCCCGTGGGCGCACAGGACGGCGATCATGCGCCGGTTGAAGGGGCTGGAAGAGGTCATCGGTCTCTCGGCCGTCGGGTCCTTTATGGGCGAGGACGGTTGGGCGTTCTATGACGAGCCCGGCGTTATACCCGACCCCGTCAATGGCGCCCATTATCTGCGGGAAGTCTACGCGAAGGCCGCCCCTGACTATACGGGGCGCGTTACTACGCCGGTGCTGTGGGATAAGGAGACGGGGAAGATCGTTAACAACGAGTCGCGCGAGATCGTGCGCATGCTCGATACCGAGTTCGAAGGGTTCGCCACTACCGACACGAATTTCTTCTCCGAAGGCTTGCGCGACGACATCGATGCGGCCATAGATGCGATCTACGAGCCCATCAACAACGGCGTCTACCGCTCTGGTTTCGCCACGACTCAGGAGGCGTACGACGAGGCGGTTACCGACGTTTTCGACGCGCTGGACCGTTGGGAGACAGTTCTCTCCGGCAGGCGCTACCTTTGCGGCGACCGCGTAACGGAGGCCGACTGGTGCCTCTTTCCGACGCTGGTGCGCTTCGATTCCGTTTACCACGGCCACTTCAAGTGCAACTTGAGGCGCATCGTCGATTATCCGAACCTGTGGGGCTATGCGAAGGACTTGTATCAGCAGCCGGGCGTCGCAGAGACGGTGAACATGGACCACATAAAGAAACATTACTACCGAAGCCACGAGAGCATCAACCCGACGCGCATCGTGCCGAAGGGGCCGATCCTCGACTTCACCGAAGCGCACGACCGCGGGCAACTCTCCGGCTAGGCGTTTCCTGCGGGCGGTATACTCGGTCACCATGCGTAGCGTCGAGAACCTGAAGATAGTGGCGTTCGGCGGCGGCACGGGATTGCCCGTGTTGCTGCAGGGGTTGAAAAATCTGGTCGGCGACCTTACGGCGGTGGTCACGGTCGCCGATGACGGGGGCTCCAGCGGACGGCTTCGCCAGGAGCTCGGGGTCGCGCCGCCCGGCGACGTTAGGAACTGCCTGATCGCGCTCGCGGGACGCCGCAGGTTGGCCGAGGTCTTCAACTACCGCTTCGAGGCACCAGGGGATCTGAACGATCACAGCGTCGGTAACATCATCATCGCCGCCCTCGCCGACATGGCCGGGGGGTTCTGCGAAGGCGTCGAGCAAGCGTCACGGTTCCTGAGGATCAAAGGTCGCGTCTTTCCGGCCGCGATGGAGAGCCTGACGCTCGTGGTTCGCTACGCCGATGGGACCTTGACGCGTGGGGAGTCCGTTGTCCACGAGACCGGAAAACAGGTCTCCCAGGTCGCCGTTGAGCCGTCCGGGGTTCCTGCTCCATCGGGCGTGATCGAGGCCATAGAACGGGCTGACGTGCTTGTGCTCAGTCCGGGAAGCCTTTTTACCAGCACGATCCCGGCCCTCCTCGGCGGCGGTGTGAGGGAGACCCTCGAGGATTTCGCGGGCCCGGTGCTCTACGTCGCGAACCTGATGACGCAGCAGGGGGAGACGGACGATTTCACGGTTTCCGACCACGTGCGGGCGATAACGGAACACGTAGGGCCCGTCGTCACGGACGTTCTCGTCCACTCCGGTGGCCTGCCGCGCGATACCCTCGCCCGCTACGAGGCCGAGGATGCCACGCCCGTCGTGGTCGATAGGGAGAGCTTGCGGGAGATGGGCCTGCGCGTGAAGGAGAAGGACCTGCTCTCAAAGCAGAGCAGCGGCGGCATCAGGCACGACCCTGGCTTGCTCGCGAGGGAGGTGTGCGAGGCTGTCCTCGTTCGCCTCTGAGGTGCGCCGACAGCTCGCCGCCGGCGCGGCGACGAGCCCCGCCGGTCGCCACGAACTCGCCGGTCTGGTCGATGCCTCCGGCGTCTGGGACGGGGAAGGTGTAACCCTTCGCACGCCGAGCGCCGCCGTCGCCCGAACGGTCGTGCGGCTGTGGCGCTCGGAGTTCGGGGTGGAATCGAGGCTCTCCCCGATCGACCCCGACCGATTCGGCCGGACCCGCTACGCGGTACGCACCGCCGGCAACGGCGCGATACAGGCGTCCGAGGAGTTGAGGTTCGCCCGCACCGCGCGCGCTCCTGCCGAGCGGACCGGCTACCTGCGCGGCGCGTTCCAGGGCGCCGGCTCCGTAAACCGGCCCGGCGGCCGCGGCGGCCACCACCTGGAGTTCGTGCATCGCGAAGAAGAGTTCATAGGACGCTGCGCCGCCTTCTCCCGCGCACCCTTGAAGGTAGTGCGCCGGCGCGGACGGTGGGTCGCCTACACCAAGAGCGCCGACGGCCTGACGACCGTGCTGGCCCAGATGGGCCTCAGCGAGGCGGTCCTCGAGTACGAGGCCAAGGCCGTTCTCGGGGAGGCCAAGGCCAACGCCAACCGCGTCACCAACTTCGACGCTGCTAACGCGGGACGCACCGCCACGGCCGCGGCCCGCCAGCAAAGGGCCCTCGAGAACCTCGACCCCGAACACCTGCCCCCCGCCCTAAAAGAGATGCTGGATCTCAGGCTAGAGCACCCCGACGCCTCCCTAGCCGAGCTCGCCCGCCTCGGAGATATCTCCAAGAGCGCGGCGAACCACCGGCTACGCCGGCTGGTCAGCATTTCAGCTGACTAGCGGAGCCCGAAGGGCGTAGCATGCAAGCAGGCAGTGTGTGTTATTCTTTCCGCCTTTCGGGCAATATATGAGTTTGTAGCAGGCTATAGACGGGAGAGAAGAGTGGCGGTAAGAGTAGGCGTAAACGGTTTCGGTCGGATCGGGATGCTGTTCACCAAGGCCGCGATGGACCGGGGGGACATCGAGGTTGTGGCGGCCAACGATTTGATGCCGTTCGACAGTCTGGCGAATCTATTCAAGCACGACTCGACGCATGGGATCTGGCACGAGGACGTTTCTTACGACGGCAACGTGCTGCACGTCGGCGACCACGAAATCAAGACCTTCGCCGAGCGTGACCCGGCCCAGATCCCATGGGGCGACGTCGGCGCCGACATCGTGGTGGAGTCGACGGGTGTGTTCACTAGCCGCGACGGGGCGGCGGCCCACCTCGAGGGCGGGGCTAAGAAGGTCATTATTTCCGCCCCAGGCAAGGGTGTCGACGCCACGTTCGTGTACAAGGTCAACCACGAGGACTACGACCCCGAACAGCACGAGGTCGTCTCGAATGCTTCGTGCACGACCAACTGCATCATCCCGCTGGTCAAGGTCATACAGGACAACTTCGGGATCGAGTCGGGCTACATGACGACCGTGCACGCCTACACCAACGACCAGAGCCTGCTGGACGCGGCCCACAAGGACCCAAGGCGGGCGAGGTCCGCGCCGAACAACATCGTCCCGACCTCAACGGGCGCGGCGCGGACGGCCGGTGTGATCTACCCCGAGCTGCAGGGCAAGGTGGACGGGATGGCGATGCGCGTCCCAGTCCCCGACGGCTCGATAACCGACTTCGTCGCCCGCATCTCCAGCGAGGCTTCCGCCGACGACGTGAACGCCGCGTTCAAGGAAGCGGCCGAAGGAGAACTCTCCGGCGTGCTGGAGTACTCGGAGGCACCGCTGGTCTCCAGCGACATCGTCGGCAACGCGGCCTCGTGCGTCTTCGACTCGCAGCTCACCATGTCCAACGGCGGGACCGTCAAGGTGCTCGGCTGGTACGACAACGAGTGGGGCTACTCGAACAGGACGTGTGATCTCGCGGCTTACATGGGTGAGAAGCTCTAAGAGCTTTTTGGCACTTCAGCAAGTCAGCCTGTCGGCTAGCTAGGCAAATGTCGCGTAACTCGCGGCCGGGTTTCGCCATGAGCCCGGCCGCACCAATTGAGCAGAAGGCTCCGAAAGGCGCATAAGAAGCTGAAGGGCTGGTCAGCTGAAGGGCTGGTCAGCTGAAGTGCTGACCAATCGAATATCTGCCGATCGAAGGGAGGCCCATGAACAAACGGAGCGTCAGAGACCTCGGCGTGGGGGGCAAGCGGGTGTTGGTTCGCGTCGATTTCAACGTGCCCATCAAGGACGGCGAGGTCACGGACGATACGCGTATTCGCCGGGCGCTGCCGACGATCCGGCACCTACTTTCGGAGGGGGCCCAGCCGCTTTTGATCTCCCACCTCGGTCGCCCGAAGGGAGAGCCTGACCCGAAGTACGCGATGGACCCCGTAGCCGCGAGGCTCGAGGAGCTACTCGGCGAACCAGTAGAGAAACTCGATGCCGCCGTTGGTCCCGAAGCGGAAGAAGCCCTGGACGGTTGGAATGGTCGAGGCGTGGTGTTGCTGGAGAACTCCCGGTTCTATCCAGGGGAGACGAAGAACGATCCCGAGTTTGCGGACCAGCTCGCGGCCCTCGCCGACCTCTACGTGGACGACGCGTTCGGGGCCGCCCACAGGGCGCACGCCACCACCGTCGGGGCCGCTGAGAGGCTGCCGGCCGCAGCGGGGCTTTTGCTGGAGGAGGAGGTCGACTACCTCGACACGGTCCTCGAAAATCCCGAGCGCCCGTTCGTGGCCATCCTCGGCGGGGCGAAGGTTTCGGACAAGCTCGGCGTCATCGAGAGCTTGCTTGGGACCGCGGACTCTTTGCTAGTCGGCGGCGCCATGTGCTTCACGTTCTTGAAAGCCCTCGGGTACGAGATCGGGGACTCCCTCCTCGAGGACGACTACCTCGAGGAGGCGAGGCGTCTCATAGGGGAGGCCGATGAGAGGCTGATCCTACCCGTCGACGTGGTCGTCGCGGTCGCAATGGAGGAGGGTGTCGAATCGGAGACCGTCCCGGTAGACGCCATTCCGGCAGGCAAACTGGGCCTCGATATAGGTCATGATACGGTCGCGCTGTTCGAGGGGCACATCTCCGGTGCGAGCACCATTTTCTGGAACGGGCCGATGGGCGTTTTCGAGATCGACGCCTTCGCGAAGGGCACGGAAGGCGTGGCAAAGGCCGTGGCAGACAGCGACGCTACGAGCGTGGTCGGCGGCGGTGACTCCGTGGCCGCCATCAACAAGCTCGGGCTCGAGGACAAGATGAGCCACATCTCCACCGGCGGAGGGGCTTCGCTCGAGTACGTAGAAGGCAAGGAACTTCCGGGCGTAGCGGTACTGCCCGACAAGTAAAGGAGAATAATATGGCCCGACGCCCGATGATGGCGGCGAACTGGAAGATGAACAAGACCATAACGGAGGCCGAGCAGTACACGGCCGCCCTCCTGCCGCGCGCCGCCGACGCCGACGAGGTGGACGTGGCCGTCTTCGTGCCCTTCACCTGCCTTTACGGGGTGGCCAGGATGGCCGAGGACACGGCGGTTACCGCGGGCGCTCAGAACTTCTACTTCGAGGACTCCGGGGCCTTTACCGGCGAGATCTCGGCGCCGATGCTCCTCGACGTCGGGGCCGGGGCCGTGGTAGTGGGCCACTCCGAACGGCGTGAGACCTTCGGCGAGACCGACGACATGGTCGCCAGAAAGACAAAGCGCGCGGTGGAGGCCGATCTCCTGCCCATCGTCTGCGTCGGGGAGACCAAGGAAGAGCGCGACTCGGGCGGCATGTGGGACAAAGTCTCAGGCCAGGTCGGGCGGGTGATTGAAGAGCTCGACGACGTGCACGGCGAGAGCGTCGTCTTCGCCTACGAGCCTATATGGGCCATAGGAACAGGCGACACGGCCACCCCCGAGGATGCGCAGGACGCCATCGGCAAGATCCGGGACCTTCTCAGAGAAAAGGTTGGAGACGACTTCGCCGACCGCGTCCGTATCCTCTACGGCGGCTCCGTCAAGCCGGATAACGCCGCGGAGATCATGGCCCAGCAAGACGTCGACGGCGGCCTGGTCGGCGGCGCCAGCCTCGAGGTCGACTCGTTCGTTGAGCTGATCGAGGCGGCGCAAAACGCCGTCGCCGAAACACAGGAAACAGAGGAATAAAGCGTGTGGTAAGGTAGACCCATGCTGCTTTACTACACAATCGCGTTCTTCCAGGTCGTATTCTGCGTGGCGCTCGTTGGCCTGATCTTGCTGCACTCCGGCAAGGGCGGAGGCCTCTCCTCCTCGCTCGGCGGCGGCATCGGCGATACCTTCTCCGGCACAACCATAATGGAGAAGAACCTAACCCGCCTGACCCTGATCATTATGGGTCTGTTCACGCTAACCAACGTCGCCCTGTTTTTCCTCGCCTGACGGCTCGTCAGCACGCTCAGGCTAACGCCTTCGCTTCTCAGCACGCTTCGGCCCTTCGGGCCTCGCTATCAGGAAGGCGTGTCGGGGCGTCGCTACGAGCGTCGAGCCCCGCGACCATCGCCAGCGGATCTTCGTAGGCGACCGCGGGCTGGGCCGGAACGGAAAGAAGGCTGACAAGCTGCCGCAGGCAGCGTGCTGAAAGCAGAAGCCGAAGGCTGCAGTGTGCTGAGAAGCGTAGTCCGAAAGGCCGAAGCGTGCGGGTACGCCGCTTCGCGGCGTGCCCAAAAGAAGGACTCGCCCGGGGAGGATGGGGAGAACAGGCGAGTCCGCCTAGATTATACACCCCGACGTAAATACGGGCGTGTGCGGATCGTAGGTCGATCGCTTGTTGAGATCCGGTACGGGAAGACGTGGTGTCGGAGGGGGGACTCGAACCCCCACCCCCTTATCGGGGACTAGGCCCTCAACCTAGCGCGTCTACCAATTCCGCCACTCCGACAGTGCGGCCCGCAGAGTATACGAGAGACACATAGTGGGGTCAACGCCGCACACCGGCCCCAACCTGTGCTAAGTTCTCCCGGTGGGTAGAAAGCGCTTGGTCGTGGTCGCGCTCGCCGGGTTGGCGTTCGTTGTTCTGTTGGGTCTGCGCAAGGAGCGGCAAAGCGTCGCCGGTCGTGGATGGCCCGTGAACCTGGCCCATAGGGGCGCTTCGGCCAGCGCGCCAGAGAACACGCTGGAAGCCTTCCGGTTGGCGGTGGAATCGGGGGCCGGTGGGCTGGAGCTAGACGTTCATCTGACGCGAGACGGGCATGTCGTGGTGATCCACGACCCTACCCTGAACCGGACTACGGACGGGTCAGGCGCCGTCGCAAACATGACCCTCGACGAGCTTCGCGAGTCCGACGCCGGGCACAACTTCAGCCCCGACAACGGAAACGCGCTTTCTTACCGCGGCCTTGGACTGCGGATACCCACGCTCGCCGAGGTTCTGCGTGAGTTTCCCGGCGTCGCCGTCAACATCGACATGAAGGCCGACCGTCCTGGCATCGAGGCGGCGGTCCTGGATGTCTTGCGCGAGGCTGACGCCGAAAGACGGGCACTCGTGGTCTCATCCCGCCGTAGTGCCGTGAGGCGGTTTCGCAGGATCTCTGGCGGTCGAATCTCTACGGGGGCGTCGAGGTGGGAGACGGGGGTCTTCTACCTGCTCAGCAACCTCCGCCTGGATCGGCTGCTGCGCCCGGCCTACGACGCGTTGCAGGTGCCGGTCCGGCACAGGGGCATACCACTTGTGACCCGGCGTTTCGTCATTTCGGCCCATGAAAGGAACGTCAGGGTGGACGCGTGGACCATAAACGAGACGGATGAGATGCGGCGCCTGCTCGACCTCGGCGTCGATGTGATCGTGACCGACAGGCCAGAAACGCTGGCGGAGGTGCTTCGGGAAAGCGGGCGTCAGCCGTAGCTCTCAGGCCACCATCAGAAGCACGACGGACGCCAGGCCGAACAGCGTGTAGGCGGCGCCGAGGGGTAGGAAGTACTTCGGGTCTTCGCGCAGGGGCGTAAGGTATTCGGCGTAGGGGAGGATGCGTGCCGCCCGGCGGAGGACGGCATTGTACTCGTAGCGAAAGAAGACCATGTGCAGCCCGTTCGCCACCGTGACCAGGCAGAACGGTAGCGCCCAGAGCTTAGAAGGATAGAGTTTGAGGGCGGGCGGCGTGATCAGGACGCAGAGCAGCCAGATGACCTGGATGGTCACGTAGCTCACCCAGGCCGCCGTGATCTTGTATCTGTGCCTCTTGTCGATGCCTTGATTCTAATGTAGGTGCCGGCACGAAAGCATTCAGGGAATTCGGATTGTAAACTCGTGGGACGAAACGGAACCCGAAACCGGTCCGCAGTGCGGCTAGTCGAGTAGGAGAGACATGATCCGGGAATCGCTAATCAAAGACCCGTCGCTCGCCCCCGAGGGACACCGCAAGATAGACTGGGTGGCCCAGCACGCGCCCGTCCTCAACAAGATCTCCGGCGAGCAACTCGCTGACGGCTCGCTGCGCGGGCGCAAGATCGCGATGACCATCCACCTTGAGGCGAAGACGGCCTACCTGGCGTTGCTACTCTCCGAGGCAGGGGCCGAGGTTACGGTCGCGGGGAGCAACCCGCTCTCGACCCAGGACGATGTCTGCGCGGCCCTGGCGGAGCGGGGCGTGAGGGTATTCGCTACCCACGACCCCTCGGACGAGGACTTCGAGCGCTACCTACACAGCACGCTGGAGACGGGCCCCGACCTGATCGTGGACGACGGCGCGGAGCTGGTCGGGCGCCTGATCGAATTCCACCCAGACCTCGCAAGCAACGTTATCGGAGCCTCCGAAGAGACCACCACCGGCGTGATGAAGCTGAAAGCCATGACCGCCGAGGGAGTGCTCCCGTTTCCCGTTCTGGCTGCCAACGACGCCAGGATGAAGCACCTCTTCGATAACCGCTACGGTACCGGCCACTCCTCCATCGTCGCCCTACTCTCCAACACCAACCTCTTCCTCTCGGGCAAGGCGGTCGTGGTCATGGGCTTCGGCTGGGTGGCGCGGGGCCTCGCCAAGTACGCCGACGGCATGGGCGCCCGCGTCATCGTGTGCGAGCCGGACCCGGTGAAGCTGCTCGAGGCCTACTCCGAAGGCTACGAGGTCATGAACTCGCTGCAGGCGGCCGAGGTGGGAGACGTGTTCTTGACGGGGACGGGCAACCTCAAGGTATTAGGGATCGAGCACTTCGCGCTGATGAAAGACGGCGCCCTGCTCGCGAACGCGGGCCACTACGACCACGAGTTCGACCTCGCCTCCCTGCGCGAGATGGCGGCGCACGCGCGTGAGGTCAAGCGCAACGTCACCGAGTACGAGCTCCCCGACGGTAGAAGATTGCACGTCCTCGCCCGCGGGCGGCTCGTCAACATCGCCGCGGCCGACGGGCACCCGGTCGAGATCATGGACCTCACCTTCGCCGTGCAGGCGCTCGCCGCGCACCACCTCGCCAACCACGCGGGCGAGGTGGCGCCTGGCATCCAGCCAATCCCCGAAGGAATAGACGACCTTGTCGCCCGCGCCAAGCTGGCCTCTCTAGGCGTAGAGCCCGAGACGCTGACGGAAGAGCAGATCTCCTACCAACAGAGTTGGCGGTAGGGGCGTTTCGCGAACTGCCCTGGCGTGATGCACCCTAATTTCTGACCACCAACACGCCGCCGATCAGGATAAGGGCGATACCCAGAACCTTGGACACGCCTATTTGCTGCGAGGCGGCTCCTAACAGCCCGAGCCTGTCCACGACGAGACCGGCGATGAGTTGGCTTGCGATGACCAGCGAGAGCGTGCGGGCGACGCCGCCATACCCGGCGGCGAGGGCTATGGAGCCGAGTATGAAAGCCCCGAGCACGCCTGAGATCAGGGCGCATAGCAGCGCCTTGCCCGTGTATTCGGGACGCTGCGCGAAGAGCGTCGCCAGAAAGCCCACGGCGGCGGTAGCGAGGCCTGAGACCCCGATCAAACCGCCGATCCCGAGATCTCTCAGTCCGATGGCGTTGACGGTTACCTGCAACGCAATGGCTATCCCCGCCGATACGGCCAGAAGCACCACGTAGTTCAAGCCTGCCTCCCTGATAGTATTCGAAGCATGAGAACTATAATGATCCGTTACACGGCATTCCGGGACTGCCCCAATTGCGGAGGTCGCGGCGACGACGGCGCCTCCTGGCGGCCCGCCGAATGCAAACGGTGCAAGGGTAAGGGAAAACTCGTGACCGGCGTCGAGGTCGAGGATTCCGCAAAGGGAGTTATGCCAAGCTCCAGCTACGACTTCAACGCCCTCGGCGAGGTATATCTGCTCGACTTCGACGAAGACGAGGAGTTCGAGGTCGTGAGAATCTAGCACGCCGGCTGCGCCGGCGTGCTGACGAGGCGCCACTGGCGCCATGCTGACAAGCGGAGTCCGATAGGGCGTAGCGTGCTGACCTATTCGCCACCGATGCGAGAAATCGGTGCGGTGTATACGTTCCAGAAGTAGTACGCGGTGACGCTGAAACCAATGACGATTACAAGCCTGCGCAGGAAGCGACGGTCCACCCGACCGGAGATCGTACCCCCGACGTATCCGCCCAGTAGGCCGCCGAGAACCATCGGAACACCGTACCCCCAGTTGACCACGTCCTCGATAATCAGAACGACAACCGCGACGCTGCGCAGGAAGCCCGTGAGGAGGTTCTTCAACGGCACTATGCGGTCGACGGCGCCAACTCCCAAGAGTCCCAGGACGCTGATCATCAGTATACCGATGCCCGCCCCGAAGTAACCCCCGTAGATTGCGACGGCGAACGTGATCGCCATCGCAAGCGGCAGCAGCTTGGTCGGTACGCTACGCGGCGATGGCGAGCGACTTCTTCTCCTGCGGGAGAGCCTCGGCTCGAGTACGAAGAGCACCGTGCCGCCCAGGATCAGTCACGGCACGAAAGGGGTGAAGTTGCGTTCGTTCGTGTAAACCAGCAATTGCGCCCCAGCCAGGCCACCGAGCACGCTCGGAACGAGGAGCCACAATGTCAAGCGCCGGGGGACCGCGGCGATCTCGTGCCGTGTACGCCACACCGCGGCCGGGTAAGCAAGGACCAATGCCACGGAACTGGTCGCATCGGCTGCCACGGGCGGAATTACGAGCGCCAACAGGGGGAATGTGATCAGGCCTCCACCACCTGCCAGCGAGTTGATCGCGCTCGCCAAAATTGCGGCTAGAAAGAACAGAAAATGGTTCAACAAGCGAAACCCCTTTTACATCCCGTCGTGCTCTTTAGTCCATAATCTCACACCGATCTTCCCGAGGCATGTTGGCAGGTCACCCCAGAGCAGTAACCGCAGAACAAGAAATGCTGAAAGCGTAGGCCGCAGGCCGGAGCGCGCTGCCGAGGCGCGAAGCGCCGTGCTCTAAAGCCCCCTCGGGTCGACGCGGGCCATGGTGCGAAGGCCCTGGGCGAGGGCCGCGGAGATCCCGACCCCCAGGATGTCGTAGGTGGTCCAGGAGGCGTACGGGGGTCGCCTCACGCCGCCGAACTTGTCGGCGTAGCCTGCGGGATCGTCGAGGGTCGCCCAGGCGTAAGAGTAAGGGAACAGCACCCAATCCACCGAGGTGGCCGCCGTCGCCATGACGATCGCGGCAAGAACCCCTTTCCAACCGCCGCGGAACGCGAGCAGGACACCGAGCGCCACGTAGACGAACAGGCGGGTCGCCTGGATCAACTCCTCCCGGCCGAAACCGCCGTAGATGCTCCTCCACGAGAACACCTGCGCGCCGAAACCGAAGATCGTGGCGGCGATGGTGCACGCCACGGTAAGCGCAACGAGGGATCGCAAACTATCCTTCATGCGCAGGATTATATTGCCCGCGCTACCCCAGTGCCGAGAGCACGGCCCTGGCGGAGAGACGATCTTTGAAGGGCACGATGCCCCCCTCTACCGCACCCGAGAGGGCATCCTTAGAGGCGCCGAGCCTCTCCGAGGCGGCGACGAGGAGGCGGTGACCCCTCTCCTCGGCCTCCCTGACCAGCGCGACGCGCTCTATGAGGTTGCGCTCGGACCAGAAACCGAGGATCTCGAGTTGGATGACCTCTCCCGTGACCGTGTTTAGCAGCGTGAAATCGGGGACGAGCGCGGTCCTTTTTTCCGGGAAAGGAAGGATGTCCGCCCCCGGTTCGAGCTTCCAGTCGCCCGTGTCCTTGGCACGCTCCCAGGCCCTGACGAACGCCTCGCGAACGTCGCCGGCCTCGCGCTCGGCTTTCGGCCCGAGGTAGTGGGTCTCAAGCCCCGCCGCCTCCGAGTCGACCTCGAGGACCGCTTCCCTGCCCTTCCAGTCCACGTTCGCCGAGAGCTTCCACGGGGAGGTTAGCAGCAGGCCCGGAAGGAACTGCGCGAGGCGCAACCCGTACTTGCGCGTCGCCCCGAATATGGAGAGCGGGCCGTCGAGGCTGAGACGGTAGCCGGATGCGAGCGGCTCGAGGTCGTAGATCAGGCCAAGAAACTTCACGTAGTGGAAGACGAGCCTGGCGTCGGCACCCTCGTCGAGGTCGACGACGAGGTCTCTTGCCGAGTAGAGCACGCCCTGTATCTGGGCGACGTTGTAGCGGCGGACGAGCTCCTCGGGCGCAGGCCTGTCGAACTCGCCGAGGAGCTGCGCGCCCTGCCTGTCCGCGTACATCGAGGCTTCCGGGTCTTCGACCCCGGTCTCCAGGGCGACCTGCGAGAGCAC
>DATDKB010000378.1:0-2481 GCA_036520255.1 Rubrobacter sp.
CTCTTCGGGCCCAGGGACGTCCCGCACCGCTACACCGTTGACTCTGGTCCGGCGAAGCTGCTGTTCTTGCTCTCGCCGGCGGGCTTCGAAGAGTTCATCTACGCCACCAGCGAGCCGGCCGAGGAGCGCACCCTGCCGCCCCCGCCGGAGGGGCCGCCTAGTGAGGCCGAGATGGAGCAGCTAGGATCCGTTGCTCGCCAGTACGGAGCCGAGCTGCTCATTTAGTAGGCCGCAGCCTGGGGGGAGGGCGCATGCGTCTTCCCCCACTCCTTATTCACTCGAGTGCGTAGAAGGGTTATTCTCAGAAGTTCACATCCAAGATCGTGCATAGAAGGCCGCCCGAAAGCCGTCAGGGCGGCTTCTGTGACCCCACGAGCCACGCGAGCGGGGACTACATGTTGTGGTGGAGCATAAAGATTCAGGCTAGTGAATAAGCCTCGGCCCTATTAGGTGTCTGGACTTCTCAGAATTTCCCTTCCGAGACTGTCTGAAAAAGGGTTGAAGTACACTCGATGGTGGGTTCCTGATGTCGCAAGAGGACGAACCAAGGCCTTCTTGGCCCCCTTTTGCCGCCTCACAGGTACCAGTTTGGAGCCTCTCGCGAATTTTCAAACAGTCTCTCCACGCCCTCTGGTGAATAAGTGCGTCGAAGCGGAGCGCGTGGGATCATAACTCGCCCGATGCGTCGAGCCCACCAATGCAGGGGATGTGAGCGCGTCCAACTCAGCCGGTGCGAACGCCTGCTCTGAGCGCCGCGTAGCGCCTTGTCTCGACGCTGATTAGGACACCGAGAAGGAGCACCAGCCCCGCCAGCCCGATGAGCGGTGGCAAGAACGCCGCCGCCGGGAGTGCGAGGAGCAGGACGCCGACCATGACGAGCCGCGGCACGCTGAGCGCTGCGTACATGCGCTGCTTGAAGAGAAGGTGCCCGGCCAGGTAGAGCGCGAACCCACCATACAGGGCCGCGGCGTAGAAGAGGCCCAACGGCTCGCCATCGCCGGCATGCTCGAGTACGCCCTCTACGCCGACTGCGCCGACGATGATGCCGGCGACGATCGGGAAGTGCCCGTACGTGTAGGCCTCGATCGCCATCCGGACGCGCGCTTGGCCCCGCGCGTCGCGGAGCCGGTGTTCCGCGGCACGGGAGACCACGTCGAAGTACAGCCACCACAGGCACACGGCCGCCACGACGCCGAGCACGGCCGCGGCGAGCAGCGGCGTGCTGATCGGCTGGCCGGCGGCGCCGACCCCGATGGCGACGACCGATTCGCCGATAGCGAGGATGATGAACAGCCCGTGACGCTCGGTCCAGTGGGGCGCGCTGTGGATGCGCCAGTTGCCCTCTCGCGAGGTGAGGTAGATGCCGCCCCAGTCCACGACGAGGGCGCCGGCGAAGAACGCCGTCTGCAGCTGCCCCCCCAAGAGGACGCCGGCCACGAGCAGGACGGTCCCGGCCAAAGTCGGACCCCATGAGATCGCGAGCTGCCGACGCAGCCCGGGGTCGCCGCGCGCGGCCAGCGCGTACACGGTCAGGTGCACGCACCGCACGAGCAGGTAGGCGCCGACCAGTACGAGCGGCCCGTTGAGGCCCCCCTCGGCGTCATCCCAGGCTTCCGGGATCGTGAGGGCCACGACGAACAGCGCCGCCATCGCCACGATCATGGCGGCACGCACTATGCCGGTGTCGGCCCTAGCCTGGTTGCCAAGCCAGGCGTACGCACACCAGGTCCACCACAGCAGCGCGAGGACGAGCAGGCCCTGGAGTACCCCCAATGCGTCGTGCGCGTGCACCATGTAGCCGGTGACCTGGGTCGCGGCGAACACGTAGACGAGGTCGAAGAAGAGCTCGAAGGGGGTGACGGTATCGTCTTCGCTCGTGGGTCGCGCGCCGCCGAGGATCCCGGAGCGTCGTTCGCTTGCTTCGGTGATGACGCCCACCTTTTCCTTGCACCCTCGTGTCAAGGAGTCATAGCCTCTACCTTACCGGAGTATAGCGTCTTGGCGTCGCAACACCCGCAGCGCGTTAATGCTTCTCGATAGCCGTCAAAGCGAACTTCTTAGAACGCCGTTAAGACGAAGTTCACGCCGGCGCGAAGCGAGGAATCGTGGCAAGCGGTTGCGCTTGCTACCGGCTCAGTCAGGAATACCGAGATCCTTTCGTGTTGCCTTCCAATAGCGGCCGGGCGTCAGGTCGAGGGTATCGGGCGCCTGCTCGACGGTGTAGAAGCCTCGATCTTGCATCTAAGTTTGGTCGGCTTCGCTTTGCCGCTCTGCCTTTCTTAGAGCTATGATCTCGTCCCCGGTGCGCCAACCTCCGGGATGATCCCTTCTAACAACCCTGCGCATCAGGAGATTTATCAGACCTGTGTGATGATCGACCCAATCCTGTAGGTTCACGTCGTAGCCGTAATCTTCTTCTTTCGCAATCTCGAAGTACAGTTCGAAGGCATGACCGAGGTGGTAAAGGATTAGGGCTTCGCG
>DATDKB010000379.1:0-2485 GCA_036520255.1 Rubrobacter sp.
CCATAAAGAGACGTGCTCGGGCTGCATGGTCGTACTCACTACCCCCACCACGTCGTTGCTGAGGACGTCCAGGTAAGTCTGCTCGCGCAAGCGCGAGCCGAAGGCCGCAAGCGTCTTCGCGGCGTCGTACTTGTTGCGGTAGAAGCGGCGGTCCACGAGCGCCTGCACCCGACGACGCAGTGGGTTGAACAGCGCGGCGATGGCCAGCGTGGAAGCCACGACAGCGAGGGTGGCTCCCTGACCCGTGAGGGCGCGCACGACAGCCTGCAGGCCGACCACGCCCCCGAAGAAGGTTGCTGCCAGGAGAACGGTGAGGGAACCGTGGACGAGGCCGCGGTTGAAGATGAGGTCTATCTCGTAGAGACGGTATCTCAATACGGCGACGCCCACGGCCACGTACAGAGCCGTGTTGGTCGCCGCGTCGAGCAGGTTCCAAAACGTCCCGCCGACCAGCCGTTTGAGGCCAAGCAGCTCCCCGACGATGTAAAAGGCAGCCAGGACGGCGGCCAAAGCGAACCACTTCAGCTGCTGGCGCTCGACCCCGATCGCCCGTCGATAGCGCACCACGAGCGAGGGCGCCGAGATGACGATAGCGGCGAAGATCGCGAACACCGCGGCCATAGTCATGGCGGTGATCGCCCCTCCGACCTTGTCCGGATTGCCGAACAAGAGGAAGGGGGCGAAAAGCACCGCCCCCGAGATGCCCGCGATCCACGCCAACGGACGCCACTGTCGCGAGGGCAGCCGCCCCGTGGGGTTCACTGGGGAGCCAGCCACCATCTCGCCAGTAGTGCACAGGATGTGTACGCCAGGGCTAGCGAACGCGTCGATGTAGGCGTGAGAGAGAAGCTCCTGCTTGGCGAGGATTTTCGAATACTCCTTGCCATAATCCCGCACGATCTCCAGTTTTGCCTGGGACCATTCGCCTATGTCGGAGTATTCCTCGCTCTCCCCCACGCCGCCGACTCGCGCTCCGTTGGGGTAAACCGTGGGGTCAAATCCGCCGCCGAACGGCGAAAACCGCTTATCTATGGGCCTGGGCCGCCCCGTAAGCCGGATTCTGCTCTATCCCGCCATCCATCTCCGGGGAATCCCCGGGCTCCCTGAGGGGAGCTGCGCCTACCAGCCCGTGTAGGAACGGTTCGCGACCCGTTCCTACACGGGACAATTTGGCTTGCTCGCACCGGTGGTTTACCTGGCCGGTCCCTCCGGCTTTCGCCTTGGGATACCGCCGGTGGGCTCTTACCCCACCCTTTCACCCATCACCTGTGCCACGGCGAACCGCGGCCATCGGCTGGTCTGCTCTCTGTTGCACTTGACGTATCGGGAGGTTTGCACCGTCCCGATCCTCGGGTTGCCTTAGCCCGAGCGGCCTCTGCTACGAGTCCGGACTTTGCTCTACGCTCTGGACAGAAGCCCAAAACGCAGCGACGGGTCGGACGGCCCTGACCTACCGGATTATACCTTACTAGCCGATCAACGAGCTCCTGGCGCCTCTGCGGCGAACGAGCACGATCCTGGTCGGTGTCAGGCGCAGCTCGACCCTCTCGATGCTGTTCCAGCGTTTCTGCCAGCGCGGGTCGTTCCCGACTTCGGGATCGAACCAGACGCCGGGGCCCGCGGGCTCGAGCACCCCTTCGTAGGAAGAGTAGTCTTGTGGGTCGTGCAGCGTCGAGCCGGCTCCGCGACGGTAGATAGCGTTGCGCGAACGGAACGATTGCACCGACGAAGGGCTCGTCCCGAGGGCGCTGGCGATCCACTCGTCGCTCCTATCCTCGTCCACCCAACGGCGGATGTCGTCTATGAACTTCCTGAGCGAAACCCTCTGATTTATTCCCACGCGCGCCACCGCCTCTATTTAATTGTACTAGCGTATAAGCGTACATACGGCGTGCACAATTTTCCAGTATCCCGGGACCTCTGGTGTAGACTTGGAGAATGGAGACGATGCTTGACATAGGGGTTGGTATCCTGCGCCTGATACCTTTGATCCTAGCTTTCTACGTCCCCGCGCTGCTCGGGATGGCTACATGGAGCGAGGGAGACAGGGCCAAGGCGATACTGTGGTTCGCCATCGGCTTCGGCGCAATAGTCGCCGTACAGGTCCTGTTCAGCAGCGTCTCGGCGGTACAGGTGGCCGGGGTAGTAGGGTTGTCTCTGGCCCAGATAGCGGCCGCCCTCTGCCTCGCCGCTCTCACCGTCTACAAGCTGGCCGACTAGAGCAGCATATCAGCACGCTCCGGCTTCGCCTCTGCTTGTCAGCACGCCGCCTTGCAGGCGGTTTGTCAGCCAGTCAGCATCTCAGCAGGCGCTTGTTAGCGAGGTTCCCACACGGAGCCAGGCTCCGTGGCAAGCGATGCGGAGCCTTATACACTGCAGAGAGCACGACCAACTCGAGGCGCTCCTCACAAAGCTGAAATGCTGACAAGCGAAGGCCGCAGGCCGAAGCGTGCTGACTAGCTAAAATGCTCGTCGTGCACAAGGC
>DATDKB010000380.1:0-6701 GCA_036520255.1 Rubrobacter sp.
TTGCACTTGGCACCGAAGCTCGTAGAAGTGGTGTTCTCCAACGTTCGTATGTGCGAAGTTCTCGGAAGCTAGTACGAGAGAACCTGCATGGGTCGGATCCTGATGCCTCAGTACAGTGGATGTGCCGGATACGAGACCCACCTTTGTGACCCGCACGTTATTGGAGCAATTTCTGTACCTCGAGTCAACAGAAGCCGGGATTGCAGCTGGGACCAGGAGGCTGACCATCGGCACCGCGCACGATTGTGCGTAAAGGCGGGCGTAGGAGAGCGTACAGAGGACCCCCTGGTTGCGGCTCGGTCCGCATCTTCCGCAAATAAGCTTCGAGGGGAGAATCGCCGAGCATTGGGAGTTGGTCCAGCAAGTGCTAGAGTCGACGGGTAACGGCTACGGCATATCAGCCAGTTGAGCTACCTACTGTAGTGGGGAGGGAGCGAGATGAAGATCGCAGTACTCGGCAGAGGGAACGTCGGTGGCGGGCTTGCGGATCTCTGGGAGGGGGCGGGCCACGAGGTTGCCAGGATCGGGCGAGAGGGCGGCGACGTCTCTCTGGTCGACGCCGTGCTCGTGGCAGTCCCGGGTGGTACGATCGCCGAGGCCCTCGACAACGTGCAGGGCATCGAAGGCAAAACGGTTATCGACGCGACGAACCTCGTGGGCGTCGACCCACCAGCAGGCTTCTCCTCGAGCGCCGAATACGTGAAGTCGAGGACGGGCGGTCCTACGGCGAAGTCGTTCAACGCCAACTTCGCTTCGCTCTACGACCGGCTTGGCGAAGCGGGCTCGACGCCTAGCAGCTTGTGGAGCGGGGACGAAGAGGCGCGCCAGGTTGTCGAGCAGCTCACCTGAGATGCAGGCTACGAGCCGGTCCACGCTGGTCCCCTCGAGAACTCCGCAGCTCAGGAGAACTTCATCAAGCTCATCTTCGGGATAAGCCAGGGGGGGATGGGCCCATTCCTGTATCGGATGGCGCCGCCTGATCGACTCTGAGATGCATCCGAGAAGGATAGTAGGACATCGGATGAGGACGACGAACTCGTCGGGTAGATACCCTTATCCACCCGAGTGCGCGGAAGGAGGTTTCTGCTAACGTCGCCTTGACGGAGATCTCGAAGAATCAGGACGAACGACCTCTGGCCATTGGGCCAGCCCCCTACACTTGCCATACGCTTGAATAGATATTCGCGGTCGTGGATGTAGGTACTGAAGCGGTGCTGGTTTCTCTAAGTTTCGCAACGCATGGATATTGCCGTGGTTCACGGCTACGAGCTTGTGGCAAGCGGGAGGCGAAGGGACATACGGGTCCCTTCGCCCGGGCGGCTCTCGGCCTCGACGCTACCGTCGTGTGCCTCAGCTATGGTCTTGGCGATGGCTAGTCCCAGGCCCGAGCCTCGCTCCCTCGGCGATCTCTCGCCACGGTAGAAGCGCTCGAAGATGTGCGAAAGTTCTTCCGATGGTATGCCTGGGCCCCGGTCTGCTACCTCGATCAGTAGTTCGCGTTGACGCGTCGACGAGGAAAGCGTTATCGGGTCTCCCGGCTTGCCGTACTTGCCCGCGTTGTCGACCAAGACGAGTACGGCCTGCTCGATGCTCTGAGCATCGCATTGCAAGCCCCCTTCCCCGCTCAACTCACTCTGCAAGGACATGTCTCGCTCGCGGGCCAGGGCTTCCGCCCGTCGTGCCAACTGGTCTAGGAGCCATCCTACCGGCACCATCCGCTTATCCAGGGGGATCGAGTCCGAGTCAGACCGGGCGAGGAACAGCAGATCCCTCACCATCCGTGACATCGAGCCCGACTCCCTCACGATTTCCTCCAAGATCTCCTCGTGTACGCACTCGCGCCCGAGTTCTAGCCCTACCTCGGCGTTTCCCCGGATGACGGTCAGGGGTGTCCTGAGCTCGTGGGAGACGTTAGCCATGAACTCCGTCCTCGCCCTCAAGACCTCCGCGGCCGCCTCCTCCGCGCGCTTGCGCTCGGTGACGTCGATCGTGGCGCCGTGTACACGCACAGGGTTACCTGATGGGTCCCTGGCCGCGCCCCCGCGCGAATACAGCCAGCGTTCCTTTCCGTCCTTCAGCGCGATCCTGAACTCCAGGTCGAAGGGCGCGTCATCCTCGATTGTGGCGGCAAGTGCGGACGCCATCAGGGCCCGATCTCCGCGAACGATCGATGCCCACCATTGAGAACCCGGTACAGTCGTCTGATCGCGCGGATAGTTCATCAGCTGCGCCATCTTGGGCGACACTAGGCACTCATCCGTTCTGAGGTCTAGGTCCCAGGTTCCGATCCGGCCGGCCTCGACCGCGAAGCGGTGGAACTGCTCGCTCTTACGTAGCGCCTCCTGGGTCTCACGCAGTTCCTCTTCTACCCGTTTGCGATCGGTGATATCGCGGGAGACGGCCATCGTCTCGATCACGTCGTTCGCTCGCGGCTGCCGAACCCTGCGCGTGGTTGTCTCGATCCAGATGTAGGAGCCATCTTTGCGTCTGATGCGGTAACTTACTGTGTAGGGGTCGGGGTGTCGCGGCATCAGCGGATGCGTTGTTCTCGTCTGCTCCAGGTCGTCCGGGTGTACGAATTCGTAGGCGGAGTGCCCGAGGAGCTCTTCGGGCTCGTAGCCGAGCAACGAACGGCAGGCTGGTGAGGCGTAAGTGTACACCCCCTCGGACGTGTGCTTCGAGATCATGTCGGTGGAGTTCTCGGCCAGCAGCCGGAAAAGTACTTCGTTCTCGTGCGATGCTTGCCCCGATTGCTTACCATAACTTTGCTGTGTCATACGAACCGTCCTACGCTGTTTTTCCCCACGCACATTGTAGCCAGTTATCGAGCTGAAGGCTATTAATGCTTACCTAGCGATGGTCTAGATAGACGCACAGCGGAAGGCACCGTGGTCCTGCTCGGGCACACCGGGGTCGAGGAAGTCGATGTCTTCTGCTGGAGCCTGGGATCCGGACCTAGGGCCCATGCTTGCACCGTGCTACGATCTTCGGATCGACCCATCCTTAGGCGCCCCACCAGGGGCGCGATGTCGCTGCCTGAGTGCTATCGGCGCTCTCTTTGCAGGGAATCGACTAGAAGTGGGCCTTACGGGCGATTCTCGCGCCCCTGGTAAGCTATACGACGGGGACTCAAGCTTGGCCACGCCCAGCGTCGGCGGGCTCCATTAAGACAATAACAACATTAAATAATTTAATGGTATATTGATGCTTTATATGCATGTGTATCTAGGGGTTTGGACGGATCGCAAGGGGCGTTCGCATCGAGGTATTCTCGGAATTTCGCGTAGACGGAGTTCTAAGTAGTACTGGCGTATAGGGACCTTGGTCCTGAGCCGCTAGCGGGCGGCCCAGAGACGTACGAGATCATGGTATGCGGACCACGCCTCCCACACGCGGGCGACCTTTCCGTACCCCTCAGCGTCCTCAGCCTCCAGTGCCCACAAGACGGTGGCTCCGCCCAGGAACTTCGGCGGGTCCAGCCACGCAAGGAACAGCTTTCCCTCCTTTCCCAGCGACGCGATCCGCTGGCGGGCGGCGTAGAGCCCTTCGGTGGGCGTCTCGCGCTCCAGTTGCAGGTGTAACCCGACCAGGTGCACGGCAACGGATCGGATCGACTGCGGGGAGGGCTCGCGTGGATGCTGGACGCAGTAGGCGTCCACGGTGAGCTGGTGGTGGCGCATATAGCGGAAGTCGGAGGCTTCCCTCTCCGAGAGCCGCCCGTATGCGGCCCAGCACCCCGGTGAGGCCCCGATGTAGCGGTGGGTGGGCCCTTCGACATCCGGGACTATCGCGCCGCATCCTACGCACGGCTTCAGTCCCGCTTGCACTTCCACGCACCCGTCTCCTCTCGGTCCCGCTGTGCCCGCCCCACAGGAGACCCCGCCCTGGATCATGCCGACGGCGGCCCCTCAAAGCTATTCAGACTAGGACATAAACCCCGTTACACCGGAGTGCCACGAGGTTGGCGGTAGTCCGCGGCGGTCTCCGCGTTCGGCCGGTACTCGTCCCAACTAGCCGCGAGCGCGACGTTGTGGCATCCTTCCCGTCCCACGGACGCGCGGCGAGGGGGCAAGATGGATCGCGGCAAACGCGGAAAATCGAGCCGACCGACGACTGAGGCCTCTTGCTCCCGCTTTTTTCGTGGCTGGAGCTGTCACAACCGATTCCCGGCCGGTGTCTCTATGTCGAAGCCAACAGACACCCTGGAGGAGCCATGGTCAACAACGCACGGGTCCCCAAGACGGAGATCACCGGCATCTACGGCGGACTGCTGAAGGTGGCGATGCGCAAGATGCTCGGCGAAGTACCGGACTCGGCCGAGGTGATGTGGCAGAACCCGAGAGTCCCAAAGGACATGATGGGATTCGGCCGCAAGACCGAGAAGTGGGACCGGATCGATCCGAACCTGGCCTCGTTCGCCAGTATGGTCGCGGCCAGGCAGGTCGGCTGCAGCTTCTGCCTCGATTTCGGCTACTTCATGACCCACAACAAGGGTCTCGACGCTGCCAAGGCACGGGAGGTGCCGCGGTGGCGGGAGTCCGACGTCTTCACCCCCCGGAGCGGAAAGGTGATGGAGTACGCCGAGGCGATGAGCCAGACCCCGCCGACCGTCACCGACGAGATGTCCGCCTCGCTGCTCGAGGAGCTGGGGGCGCCGGCGCTGCTGGAGCTGACCGCCAGGATCGGGTGGATGAATCTTACGGCCCGGGCCAACATCGCACTCGGTATCGAGGCGCAGGGTTTCTCGGCGGCCTGCGGCCTGCAGCCGCTCGCGACACCGTCTGCGGACGTAGCCTCCTCGGCATGAGCGACGACCCGTTCGTCGCCCACCGCAGCCTGCTGTTCACCGTCGCCTACGAGATGCTCGGCTCGGCGGCTGACGCCGAGGACGTGGTCCAGGAGACCTGGCTGCGGTGGGCCGACGTCGACCTCGCAGAGGTGCGCGACCCACGGGCCTACCTGGTCCGGATCGCCACCCGGCAGGCGCTCAACCGGCTGCGGACGCTGGCGCGGCGGCGCGAGGAGTACGTCGGGGAGTGGCTGCCCGAGCCGCTGCCACCTCTCCCGACGTGGCCGAGGACGGCGAGTTCGCCGAGAGCGTTTCGATCGCGATGTTGACCGTGCTCGAAACCCTCGCGCCTGCTGAACGGGCGGTCTTCGTCCTGCGCGAGGTCTTCGAGGTGCCCTACGCCGACATCGCTTTAGCGCTCGACAAGACGCCGGCCGCGGTCCGGCAGATCGCCCACCGGGCCCGGGAGCACGTGGCCGCGCGGCGGCCAAGGATACGGGTCGATCGTGCCGAGCACCAGCGGGCGGTCGACCGGTTCCTGGCGGCGCTGCGGACCGGTGATCTGCAGGTGCTGCTCGACGTGCTCGCACCCGACGTGGTGCTGGTCGCCGACGGCGGCGGCGAGGTGGCCGCTTTCCGGCTAATCTGGCGTGCCCACTACGATCACCCAGACATTCCAGACAGCATCGCCATCCTGGGCTGCGACGACACGGGCGACCTACGCAACCCCGGCGGGGGCTGCTCGCTACACTACTTTGACCAGCGCGGCGTTACGCGTCTCTATCACCTCAGCGCGGAGGCCGGCGTGTGGCGGTTCTGGCGGGATTCGCCCGGTTTCTCGCAGCGCTTCGCGGGCACGCTCAGCCCAGACGGCTGGACCGTCGACGGCGTCGCGGAGCTCTGCAGCGACGGCAGCACATGGGATGAGGATCTACGCATCACCTACAAGCGGGTCAAGTAAGGAGGGTACGTTCCCTGCCGTAGGTACCACGCTTGGGCCAGAAAACACCGCGGGTGCGTCCGGTGTGAGGGAGGCACCGGACGCACCCCTGGTGCTTAGGGGATGAGAAGAGGGGAGTGCCCTAGCATCGCGTCTGTGCGTCACCTCCGCATTAGTATCGCTTCGCGTGGTCGTGAAGGACCCCCGCAAAGTACTGTCCGCATCGACCGCACCGCCTGCAGAGCTTACTTGGGGGGTTTGGCGGTCGATGCTGGCGCTACTCATCGACTGTCAACAGACGGCTCTCGACAATAGGTGCGAAATATCGCCCACATCGCGACTAACGGCGTACCTACGGGCCTTTCGTACCGTCCTATTGCCGATCTACCATCACTCTCGATCTTGGGTTCCGCGCCACGCTTGCCGAAAATGGCACTCGACGGATGGAACTGGGCGGATAGAATAGGGCCTACCTTCAGTGAAGGCAAGACCGCACTACGGATCACTCTTGCGACTCGTGTCATGGAGGCACGAAGATCCTCCGCCAACAGGTGGCGACTACGAATGTCCCTATTGCGCAGAGGCCCACCCCGTACTAAAGCAGTTGCAGGAGAGGGCAGGCCAGCGGGTGCGCTTCGTCTTCAGGCACTTCCCCCTCGACTCGGCGCACCCCCGTGCCCGCCGTGCCGCTCAAGCCGCAGAGGCGGCCGCCTCCCAGGGCCGCTTCTGGGAGATGCACGACCTCCTCTAGGAGCGTCAGGGCGAACTCGGAGAAGAAGAGACCTGATGCTCTACGCGGCCGAGCTCGGGCTCGACCCTAGGCGGTTCGAGGACGACCTGGCGAACGACAACCACACCTGGCGCATCGAGGAGGACCGCCTCGGCGGGGAGCGCGCAGGCGTCGGGGGAACCCCAGCCCTCTTCGTAAACGGCGTCAGGTACGCGGGTCATATGTACCTCGATGGGCTGCTG
>DATDKB010000381.1:0-7083 GCA_036520255.1 Rubrobacter sp.
GTGGGCGTCCCTGAGCCGGATAGCCCGCTGCTGCGGTCCCCGGCGGAGACGGGGTGGCCCGCCGACGAGGGTCGGGCCGCCTTGCGCTGCAGCCAGTGCATGAGCAGGCCGATCAGGCCGAACAGGGCGAGATGGGAGCAGTAGAGCCACAGGCCTGGGCCTGCGGTTGTCACGTCCTGGCGATGAACGAAGACCATCAGCAGATCCAACCCCGCCGCGGCTATCATCAGGTCGGCGACGTGCCGAAGGTGGTCCCAATCGCGCTCGACCCGGAACCAGAGCAACCCGACCCCGAACGCGGCGAACCAGGAAGCGAAGATCCGGACCATCAGCGGGGTGATGGGCCAGGGCCACTGCGCGACGACGGGGGCGGGCAAGATCAGGACGAGAACCCCGAACGGTACGAGGGCGGCCCCCACCGCGATGGCGAGGCCGCGGGTAGCCGGGGTCGCCGGCCGATAAACCGCCCAATTTGCCCCCGAACGCTCATGTTGCACGTAGAAGAGCAGGACCAAGAGTGGCGCCCCGACGTAGATGACGAGCCAGTAGGCCAACCGCGGGCCCGGAGTAAAGAGATCGAGGTGTAGCACGGTGGTCACCGAGATCAGGGCGCCTGCAGACACCAGGATGGGAACGAGGAAGCGCGCCGGCTCCCACCGCCCGCGGTAGGTGACCAGCGCCACGGCAGCGGCTCCACCCAGGTACAGCGCACCGAACAGGGCCGCGTTGATGGAAGGCTCGATCCCCCAGAAGAACAACCTGGCCGTATCCGCGGGGAAGAAGATCAGGGAACCGGCGCCGGTCAGCGCGTTCGCGGCCACGAACCAGAACGCGACCTTCATCAACCACGACATCGGCAGATCGCCTCGCCGCACTCCTTTGTACGCCGCCCGATCAGCGGACGGTAGCATCAGGTCCGGTTCTCGCGGGTGCTTCATGTAATCCCCCTAACCGGTCCGTCGCGGTGTTCGCGGCGGTTCTCGGTTCCGTTTGACTGATACATTTCTCGGTCCCCTTTCAAGGCGGGTCCGTCTTCTATGAACGCCACGCCTCCCGGAGCGGCCACCATGCGTAGCCGGACTCCCGACTCGCCCTTTCGGGAATTGCCTCGATTCGGTTCCGTGTCCGCTCGGGCGATATGCCGAACCGCGTATGTCTGACGCATCATGCCTCCCCTTCCGTGCTCCTAATGCAAGCTCTCAGCACTTCGGCTAGTTAGCATGTCAGCCATAAATAGCTGAAGTGCTGACTGCTGACAGCGCGGTTCGCGAAGCGAACCGCTTCAGGCGGCGACTTCGACCGGTCCCCGCGTCACGCGCGTCGCGTTCTCGACAACGGCAAAGTCGGTGACGGTGACGTTGTCGAAGTGCGGGTTGGCCTGCATGCCCTTGTAGATGTCCGTGCTCTTGTAGGCTTCCATCGCCCCATGGTCGCTCCAGACGTAGACGCCGCCGTAGGTGTTGGTCTCGGCGTTGGCCAGCCAGGTCTTGGAGATGAGGCCTGGGAGGCCGGCGAAGGCCGGGGCTATGGGCTCTACCAGCCCGAGGTAGTCCTCCTCGGTTATGCCCTTGAGGTTGAAGTTGACGACCAGTATGTGCATTCTCTTTCCTCCTCGTGTTCGGTCCGCCGAGATTCGCCGGACCCTGTAAACGAATCTTCGTTCTGCTCGCTCAGCCCGTCGCGTTTCCTTCTTGCTCTCCTCACGCCGCCAGGGCATCTGACAAGTCGTCCGTCCACGGGACAGGGCCATATACCGAGAAACCCGCGAGGCCGGCCAAGGACCTCACCCGAACGTCGCTGGTGCGGTAGCGTTCCCTGACGAGGCTGATGGCTTGCTCCTCGCTATCGGCCACGACGGCCACGTCGAAGCGTGCGGCCCCGCTCTGTACCCTAATCGAAACCTTCGCCATCCGGACCACCTCTTTCGTCGTCTCGTTTGCCTGCTGCGTGCCAGTATCGGTGCGCGGAGTCATCCCGCCATCGGGCGAAGGAAGCATTGTTGCCAAAGACTTTCGGAGGGGTGATAATTTGGGTCCAAAGTCCCAAGACGAGCCAGAGGTCCGCAAGGCAACGATGAGCATTCGGGTTTTGATCGCCGACGACCACGGCGTGGTGCGCCAGGGGCTCACCATGTACCTGAAGCTCGACCCGGAACTCGAGGTGGTGGGCGAAGCCTCTAACGGTGAGGAGGCGCTGCACATGGCCCGCGACCTGAAGCCCGACGTAGTGCTCATGGACGTGCTCATGCCCGTCATGGACGGCATAGAGGCAACGGAGAAGATCAAGACGGAGCTACCCGAGGTGGAGGTCGTGGCGCTCACGAGCGTGCTCGACGACGGCGCGGTTACGGGCGCGGTGCGGGCCGGGGCGATGGGGTATTTGCTGAAGAACACGAAACCCAGGGAGTTGTGCCGCGCGATCAAGGGCGCCGCCGCTGGCCAGGTGCAGCTCGTCCCGGAGGCCGCGGCGAGGCTGATGCGCGAGATGCGCGCCCCCGAGAAGCCCGAGGCCCTCACGGCCCGCGAGACCGAGGTGCTCAAGCTGTTGGCGCGGGGCAAGGCAAACAAGCAGATCGCGCGCGAGCTCTTCGTCGAGGAGAAGACCGTCAAGGCCCACGTCTCGGGCATCCTGAGAAAGCTAGGCGTGAGCAGCCGCACGCAGGCCGCCCTCTACGCCGTCAGGACCGGCCTCGTCAGCATGGACGAGCTGAACGAAGAACCGTGGTAGCGACACCGGAACGCCGGACCCTCAAAAAACCCTTGCGCGTCTTGCTCGTCGAGGACTCCGAGAACGATGCCCTGCTGCTACTGCGCGAGCTCAGGCGCGCAGGATACGACGTGGATCACGAACGGGTGCAGACCGCCGAAGAGATGCGCGAGGCGCTCCGGTCACAGTGGGGCGTGATCATCTCCGACTACCGGATGCCGCGCTTTTCGGCGATGGAGGCGCTAAAGATGGCCAACGCGTCGGGCTCAGACGCGCCCTTCATCGTCGTGTCAGGCAGGATTGGGGAGGACGTCGCTGTCGAGGCGATCCGCGGCGGGGCCTTCGACTACGTGATGAAGAGCAACCTCACGCGCCTCCCGCAGACGGTAGAGCGGGGGCTGGAGAAAGCGGAGGAGCGGCGGCAACGGCGCAGGATCGAGGAGGAACTAAGGAGTCGCGACGCGATCCTCGAGGCCGTGCGCTTCGCCGCCGACCAGTTCCTCGGCGAGGCGGCGGGCTGGGAGGAGAGCATAAGGGCGGTCCTGAGAAGGCTCGGCGAGGCCACGGACGCCAGCCGCGTCTACGTCTTCGAGAACTACACGGGCGACGACGGCGAGCTGTGGGCCACCCAGCGTCACGAATGGGTGGCGCCCGGCATCCCGGCGCAGATCGACAACCCCGTGCTGATGGGCCTCCCTTACAAGGCCGCAGGCTTCGGCCGTTGGATCGAGATGCTAGGACGTGGGGACCTCGTCCACGGCCACGTGCGCGACCTGCCACAGAGCGAGCAGCCCGAGCTCCGGGCCGAGGAGATCGTCTCCATAGCCGTCGTGCCCATCTTCGTCGAGGGACGGTGGTGGGGTTTTATCGGCTTCGACGAGTGCGTACAAGAGCGCGAGTGGTCGGCGGCGGAGGTGGGCGCTATGGGGGCCGCGGCGGGCACTTTGGGCGCGGCCATCAGGAGGCGGCAGACGGAGGAGCGCCTGCGCGGGAGCGAGGAGCGCTACCGGGCCGTCATTGAGCAGGCCACCGACGGTATCTACCTGCTCGACGCCGGGACCCGCCGTTTCGTGGAGACTAATCCTTCTTTTCGGCGGATGTTCGGCTACACGGCCGAGGAGGTACGGGAGATGGAGATCTACGATCTCGTCGCCCACCCGCGCGAGAACGTAGACGCCACCATAGAGCGGACCCTTAGGAGCGGACGCCGCATCGTCGGGGAGCGCAAGTACCGGCGCAAGGACGGTGCCCTGCTCGACGTCGAGGTCGGGGTCAGCGTAATCTCGCTCGAAGGCCGCGAGGTGATTTGCACGATCGTCCGCGACGTCACCGAGCGCAAGCGAAGCGAGGAAGCCTTGCGCGCCTCCGAGGCCGAGTTGCGCGCGCTGTTCGAGGCGATGACGGACCTCATCTTCGTCATAGACGGAGAGGGACGCCATCTCAAGGTCGCCCTGACCAACCCGGCGCTGTTGTACAGACCGCCCGACGAGACGCTCGGGAGGACGCTGCACGAGGTTTTCCCGAAGGACGTGGCCGACGAGTTCCTCGGCCACGTCCGGCGCGTGCTGCGGACCCGCCGGAGCGTCGGCTTCGAGTACAGCCTGCTGCTGGATTCCGGCGAAAAATGGTTCGAGGGAACCGTCTCGCCGATGCTGGAAGACTCGGTCGTCTGGGTCGCCCGCGACATCACGGAGCGCAAGGGGTCAGAGCAGGCCCTGGCCCGGAGCGAAGGCCGCCTGCGCCAGATCATCGAGACGGAACCCGAATGCGTGAAGGTGCTCGGCGCGAACGGCTCGTTGCTGGAGATGAACCCCGCCGGGCTCGCCATGATCGAGGCCGACTCCCTGGAGCAGGTGCGCGGCAGGTCGGTCTACCGTCACATCGCGCCGGAACACAGGGAGGCCTTCGTGGCCCTCACGGAGAAGGTGCTGCGGGGCGGGTCGGGGACGCTGGAGTTCGAGCTCGTGGGGCTCAAGGGCACGCGCCGCTGGCTGGATACCCACGCCGTCCCGTTGCGTGACGCCGGAGGCGGGGCCTCGGGGTTGCTCGCGATCACACGCGACATAACGGAGCGCAAACGCGCGGAGGCGGCCCTCAAGGAGAACGAGCGCCTCTACAGGACCGTGATGGAGCAGGCCAAGGAGAACATCTTCCTCATCGACGTAGAGAGCCGGCGCATCGTGGAGTCGAACGCCACCTTCCGCGAAGCCCTGGGCTATACGGAGGAGGAGCTCCACGGCATGACGCTCTACGACGTGGTGGCCGATGACCGCGCGGGCATCGACGCCAACATCAGCCGCGTCCTGGAGCAAGGTAGCCCCTCGGTCGGCGAGAGAAAGTATGTCCGCAAGGACGGAACGCTCCTGGACGTGGAGGTCAGCGCGAGCGTCATCCTCCGCGACGGCAAGAAGACGTTGGCCACAGTGGCACACGACATCACGGAACGGGTGCGGGCCCAGCAGCTGCTCGAGGAGCGCGTGGCGACGCTCTCCGGCATCGCCGGCGAGTTGACCCTGGACCGGTCCGCGGAAACGTTGCTGGGCGACCTCGCCAGGAGCGTGGTCAACGCCAGCACGGCAGTCGCCTGCGGGGTAGTCCTGATCGGCGAGCAAGAAGGAGCCGTGAACCTCTTCGGCTCTTACGGCCTCCCCGAAGACTACACCGCCGGTCTCGCCGAGGCCTACCGGGCCGGGGTAAGGTCCCCCAGCCTCGAAGCGTACCGCAGCCGCAGCCCCGTCCTCGTGAGCGACCTCAGGTCCTACATCCTCGCCGACCCGCTCTACGCTCCCATCCACCGCTTCGTGCGCGAGGCGCCGTGGGACATCGTTTACAGCCTGCCGCTCGTCTCTCGGGGGTTGGCGCTGGGCGCGATCTTCTTCTGTTTCCTCCCTGATGGGGAGCCCGGCGAGGACGAAAAAGTCTTCCTGCGTGCCGTCGCCGACCAGGCGGCCGTCGCCGTCGAGAACTCCCGGCTGTTCTCAGAGGCCCGCGGCAAGGCGGCCCTCGAAGAACGCCAGAAGCTCGCGCGCGAGCTGCACGACTCCGTCTCCCAGGCCCTCTACGGCATAGCCCTAGGGGTCGAAACGGCCCGCGAGCTCCTGCCCGACGACCCCGAACGCGCCGCGGAGCCCCTCTACTACGCCACCACCCTCGCCGAAGCGGGCATGACCGAGATGCGAGCCTTGATCTTCGAACTCAGGCCCGAGTCCCTGGAGAAGGAAGGTCTGGTCGCCGCCCTCGAAAAACAGGCCGCCGCCGTCCAGGCGCGCCACGGCATAAGTGTCGAGGCCACGTTCGCCAAAGAACCCGTCGCATCCCTGGAAACGAAAGAGTCCCTCTACCGCATCGCCCAGGAAGCCCTGCACAACACCGTCAAGCACGCCCGCGCCTCCAACGCGAAGATGAAGCTCGAAGATGCCCCCAACGGCATCACGCTCGAGATCTCCGACGACGGCTCGGGCTTCGACGCCCGGGACGACTTCCCGGGCCACCTCGGCCTCAAGTCGATGCAGGAGCGGGCCTCGCGGCAGGGCGGAACGCTTGAGGTCGTAAGCGAGCCGGGACAAGGCGTCCACATCCTCGCCCGAGTTCCCCGGTAAGCAAACAACCTACCCCGGTTCCTCGCCGACAACCGGAGGTGTTCTTGCGGAGAGGACGGCCGTAACCCCACGCCGCGCGTCTGTCCTGGCGAAGCTGGCGAGGGCCTGAATCAGCCGCCTTCGTCCTTTGGCATCAACGTGGAGAAAAGGTGCTGACGGTAGGCCGCGTAATCCTTCCCACTTGGCATAAGATCAGGGGCATCCCGGAGGAGCCTGAAGGTGCCTGCATGGGCCGCGTAGACCAGAAGCGCCCGGTGGCGTGCCTCTTCCGGCGAGAACCCGAGGGCACGATAACACTCTTCCAGGTAGCCGATCCGGTGCTCGATCACCCTCCGGAGGAACGGACGCACGAGGGCGTCATCGGCCGCGTCCGAGACCGCAAGCTCGAAGGCACGCCTGAGAAAGATCCCCTGCCCGGGGGCATCTTCGTCGCCGGCGTCGTCACGAAAAGCTTCCTCGCCTAGTCGGACAAGCCTCTCCCTGGGGTCGGCGACCCGGCGGGTCGTGGCGATCACCGCGTCGGTGGATTCCTTCTCCCAACGCCCCAGCGTCGCCTCCAGCAAAGCCCTGCGGTCCTTGAAGTGCCAGTAGAAACTGCCCTTGGTTACCCCGAGCCGCCGCGCTAGCGGCTCGACCGCGACCGCGTCGATGCCCCCTTCCACCATCGCCGAGCGGGCCGCCTCCACCCAGTCCTCAGCCTTCAAAGCCCCCGCCCGGGCGTACGACTTCCGCTGCGTCATGAACCCTTTTTACCATACGCTGGCGTATTGACAAAGCG
>DATDKB010000382.1:0-24254 GCA_036520255.1 Rubrobacter sp.
AGCGTCGCGCCTTCCGGGGAAGCGGATAAGCTGTCACCCCGTCGTCTGGGCGCCCGCCGACATCGTCGCGACTAAGACTAAAAATGCCGCCATACCGGCGGCCGCAAAAACAACCTGGACCCTATGCATTGGTTACGCCCCCCTCAAGAGCGGCCGCTCGTTCGAGGCACACAGTATTTAGTAGGACGACACCTAAGATAAGAGTTGTCATAAAAACGAAACATCGCCTGCCGCGTCCTCCAGGGCGCTGAGGCCTGGTCCCAACAGCATCCCGGCGCAAGCAGGACTCAGCTGCGGCAGACAATCCGTGTGTTGGACCGTCAACCAATGGCCAGGTCGCGTTCTTCCGACCTGGTCGAATCGTCGGCAGGTCAGCCGGTGCTAAGATTACTCGCCACGGGATGAGATCTCGGAGAGGAGAGCCATGGCACAGACAACGGGAATTCACCACGTAACCGCGATCTCCGGCGGGCCGCAGCGCAACGTGGACTTCTACGCCGGCGTCCTCGGGCTCAGGCTCGTCAAGAAGACCGTCAACTTCGACGATCCCGAGACCTACCACCTCTACTACGGAGACGGTGGGGGTAATCCGGGTACGATCATGACCTTCTTCCCCTGGGCCCACGCGCCGGGCGGACGCATAGGGGCGGGCCAGCTCGCCGTCACCTCGTTCTCCATCCCGGCTACCTCCCTGGGCTACTGGACGGAGCGCCTGATCGAAGCGGGCGTCCGCTTCGAGAAGCCGCGCGACCGATTCGGTGAGACGATCCTTACGTTCGAAGACCCAGACCGCCTCCACATCGAGCTCGTCGCCTCGGAAGACGATCGTCCCGAATGGGCCGATGGTACCGTCCCGGCCGAGCACTCCGTTAGGGGCTTCCACCACGTCGCCCTCGCCGTCGAGACTACCGAGAGCACGGTCGGGTTGATGACGGAAACCTTGGGCTTCGGGCAGGTCGACGAGGCGGAAGGCAGGGTCAGGCTCTCGGCGGGCGAGGGTGGTCCCGGAAACACGGTCGATGTGATCTCCGCGTCCGGCTTCCCCCGCGGAAGCATGGGCGTGGGCACCGTCCATCATGTTGCTTTTCGGGTCCCCGACGAGGAGACCCAGCTCGCGCTGCGGGAGGAGGTCTCCTCGCTCGGCTACAACGTAACGCCGGTGCTGGACAGGAACTATTTCCGCTCCATCTACTTCCGCGAACCGGGCGGCGTGCTGTTCGAGATCGCCACAGATCCTCCCGGCTTCGCCGTCGACGAAGAGGAAACCGAGCTAGGCACGCACCTCAAACTCCCTCCCTGGCTGGAAGCCCGCCGCGACAGACTCGAAGAGGTCCTTCCTCCACTGCGAGTTCCTGCCGGGGACGGCGCATGAGCCCCGACCTCGCCTTCGACCACCGCTTTCTACCGGGTGACGATGAGGCCGGCGTCACGCTGCTCCTTTTGCACGGTACGGGCGGGAACGAGGAAGACCTGATCCCACTCGGTCAAGACCTCGCCCCGGGCGCCGCGATCCTCTCCCCCCGCGGCAAGGTCTCCGAGTACGGCGCCCCGCGCTTCTTCCGCCGCCTCGCCGAGGGCGTCTTCGACCACGAAGATCTACTGTTTCGGACTCACGAGCTAGCCGGCTTCGTCGAAGCCGCCGCAGAAGAGTACGGCTTCGACCCATCGAAGGTCCTCGCCGTCGGCTACTCCAACGGGGCAAACGTTGCGGCGAGCACGCTCCTGCTCCATCCAGGCCTGCTGCGGGCCGCCGTCCTGTTCAGGGCTATGGTCCCGTTCGAACCGGAGGTCACGCCTGACCTCTCGGGCCTACCAGTCTTCATGGCAGCGGGACGAACGGACCGCATGATCCCACCGGACAACGCGCAACGCCTCGCGGACATCCTGGCCGAAGCCGGCGCCGAAGTAGACCTCCGCTGGCGAAACGTCGGTCACCCCTTAACATATGAAGAGGTTGGCGAGGCGAAGGAGTGGCTAGCGGAGGTTCTGTCGGGGCTCCGAGAAAGCTGAATCGTCTCGTGGCCCGCGGCCGACAGCCCACCGTCGGGCACGCCTGAGAGACTTTCTCGCACTACCAGGTGTGCCCCGAAGTGGCCACGAGCAAGCCGGTCGCGGCAGATAACGAGCGGCTAGCGTCCGCGCTGCAGGGCTTTCAAGACGTCCTGTGGGCCGCGGTACTCCCCTTCCGGCAGCCTCTTGCTCAGCTGGCCGACGACCGGGCCAGGCACGCCGTTGCGCTCCAGCCTCTTTAGCAGCTCCTCCTTGCGAGCCGGGAACTCTACCCCCTCCAGGTACTTGCTCACCTGGGCGGGCAGGCGCTTTCTCAAAAAATCCACGGTCTATCGCCTCTCTTTCTCGGGCTATCGCTGCGCTCATGGTACCGCGACGCGGCGATCCGACATCCGCTTTGCGGGATATACCGAAGTCCGACCTCCGCCGTGGCGGGTTCTGTGACCCCTGCCTAACGATAGCGGACGAAAATCGCCGCGTGACACCCTATGGCGACGAAGAATTCTCGGAGGTCGGCCAGGGGAGCGAGGAGGACGGCGAAGGTAAGAGAGGTCTCTACCGAAGCAGGTCTCCGCGCCGTCTACCCGGTCCTGTGCCAGCTCCGTCGCGAGGTCGGCATCACCATTCGATGTCTCTTCGACCACCTACCCGAATGGCCAGGTTGCCGGGGATGCTAGAATCCTGGTAACGCGTCCGGAGGGGTAGGCGGACGCAATTTGAGGGACGAAACAACCATTTAACAATCGCATTTGAAGGGCGGATAATATGGCGAAGCCGGTGATACTGGCGGTGGACGACGACCCGCAGGTGCTGCGGGCCGTGGAGCGGGACCTCAGGCGCCGGTACGCGCGCGAGTACAGGGTACTTCGCGCGGATTCGGGGGAATCGGCGCTCGATACCCTTGGTAAGTTGAAGCTTCGGGGTGACCCCGTAGCGCTTTTCCTGGTGGACCAGCGGATGCCGAGGATGACAGGCGTCGAGTTTCTGGAGGAGGCGATCGAACGCTTCCCCGACGCCAAGCGGGCCCTGCTCACGGCTTACTCGGATACCGAGGCGGCGATACGTGCGATCAACGAGGTAGGCCTGGACTACTACCTGCAGAAGCCGTGGGACCCTCCCGACCAGAACCTCTACCCGAACCTCGACGACATGCTCGGCGACTGGCAGGCCGACTACAGGCCACCCTTTGAGGGTCTGCGGGTCGTGGGAGACCGCTGGTCGCCAGAGTCGCACCGCACCCGGGACTTTCTCGCCCGCAACCGCGTGCCCTACCGATGGCTCGACATCGAGGGCTCGAAGGAGGCAGGTGAGATCCTGGCGAACGCCGACCACGGCGTGCCGAAGCTGCCTTTCGTGGTATACGAGGACGGCTCGCATGAGGAGGCGCCCGAGAACCGGGAGATAGCAGAGAAGATCGGGCTCCAGACCCGCGCCGAACAAGAGTTCTACGACCTCTTGATCGTCGGCGGTGGACCGTCCGGCCTCGCCGCCGCGGTCTACGGGGCATCCGAGGGCTTGAAAACCGTACTCGTCGAGCGGGAAGCACCCGGTGGACAGGCGGGGACCAGCAGCCGCATCGAGAATTATCTTGGTTTTCCCAAAGGCTTATCCGGCGGCGACCTCGCGCGGAGGGCGGTTGACCAGGCGAGGCGGTTCGAGGTCGAGATCCTGACCCCGCAGGAGGTTTTCGCAGTGCGCGTCGAGGACCCTTACCGCATCGTGACGCTAACGGACGGCACGGAGATCTCCTGCTACGGCCTGATCATCACCACCGGCGTCTCCTACCGCAAATTGGACGCGCCTGGCGTCGATCGCCTCACCGGCCGCGGCATCTACTACGGCGCCGCCCAGACGGAGGCCTTTTCATGCAAGGACGAGGACGTGTTCATCGTCGGGGGGGCCAACTCGGCTGGCCAGGCCGCGATGTTCTTCTCGGATAAGGCCCGCAAGGTCTTCCTGCTGTGTAGGGGCGATGACCTCGGGA
The DNA here is from genome assembly GCA_036520255.1 of Rubrobacter sp. Classification (GTDB taxonomy): domain Bacteria; phylum Actinomycetota; class Rubrobacteria; order Rubrobacterales; family Rubrobacteraceae; genus Rubrobacter_D. The sequence continues at coordinate 3,995 of DATDKB010000382.1, forward strand.
AAGGCATGTCGGATTACCTGGTGCGCCAGATCGAAGCCAAAGACAACATCGAGGTGCTCCTGAACACCAGCATCGCCTCCGCCGAAGGCGAAGACCACCTGGAGAAAATAACGATGAAGAACACGGAGACAGGTGAAACCGAGACCGTCCCAGCACACTCTTTGTTCATCTTTATCGGGGCTGCGCCGAAGACGGAATGGCTGGGCAGCCTCGTCGAACGCGACAGGCGAGGATTTATCCTCTCTGGGCCTGACCTGATGCAGGACGGGAAAAGGCCGAAGGGTTGGCGGCCAGAGAGGGACCCCTTCTTGCTGGAGACGAGCATACCGGGGATCTTCGTCGCAGGTGATGTGAGGCACGGTTCGATCAAGCGCTGCGCCTCGGCCGTCGGGGAGGGCTCTATCGCAGTCCAGTTCGTCCACCGGTATATGAGCGAGGTGTAGGAATGCAAAGCGTCACCGACGTCCTGCGCCAGGTGCCGATCTTCACGCAACTCTCGGACGAGCAACTCGCCTCAGTCGAGCGGGGCAGCGAAGTTCGGCTGAACCCCGGCGATTACGTGAAGAGGGCCGGCGATCCCCCCGAGGGATTCTACGTCGTGATCGAAGGCCGGATCGAGTGGACGAGCAAGGTACGCGGCCAGGACGTCTTCGTGCAGGGCCTGTCGGCCGGGGAGTTCTGGGGCCACGAGCTCCTGCTCACGGGGAAACCCTATCCGGTGAGTGGTCGCGCCGTGACACCGGTTCGCCTGTACGTGCTGAAGACGGACGATTTCTGGCGGATGCTCTCGGATTGTCCCTCGATACTGCGCAACCTCGTCGCCATCGTTGTGGAACGCTTTGGAAACCTGGGGGAGGCCGAGCAACAGCACGCCAAGCTCGTCTCGCTCGGAACCATGGCCGCAGGCCTCGCCCACGAGCTGAACAACCCCGCCGCGGCCGTGGGGCGGAGCGCCCACGAGGCCAGGGGGACTTTCCGAGAATCCTCCGCGAGGGCGATCAGGCTCGGCGCCCTCGAAATGAGCCCGGAGGATCGTCTCGTCGTCGCGGGGCTGCCCGAAGAGGCCGAGGCCCGCGCGGAGAACGCCGGGGAACTCGACTTGCTAGAGAGAAGCGACCTCGAAGACGAGGTGGCGCTCTGGCTGGAAGACCGCGGCGTAGAGGAGGCGTGGGGCCTCTCCCCCACCCTCGTCGGCGCTGGCCTCGACGCGGCGTGGCTTGACGAGCTCGAAGGCCGCCTCCCTGATGGCCACGTCGGCGACGTCGTGGCGTGGCTCGCCTCCGAGGTAGCCGGCGACGAACTGTTGCGTGAGATCGGGAACGCTTCGACCCGCATCTCCGAGCTCGTGGGGGCCGTGAAGTCCTACTCGTACATGGACAAGACCGCCTCCAAAGAGGTCGACGTGCATGCCGGGTTGAACAGCACCCTGATCATGCTTGGTCACAAGCTGAAGAAGGGCGACGTTGAGGTCGTCCGCGACTACGAGAGAGACCTGCCCCTCGTCTGTGGACACGGTGGCGAGCTGAATCAGGTCTGGACCAACCTTCTGGACAACGCCATAGACGCCGTAGACGGTCACGGGCGCATCACGGTACGGACCGCAAGCGAGAATGGCAAGGTGCTCGTCGAGATCTCTGACGACGGGCCCGGCATCCCTGAGGACGCGCGGGAGAGGATCTTCGACCCCTTCTACACCACAAAGGACGTCGGCAAGGGCACCGGCCTCGGCCTGGATATCTCCCACAGGCTGGTCGTCGAGGACCACAAGGGCGACATCCGCATCCTGTCCAAGCCGGGCGATACCCGCTTCCAGGTGCGGCTCCCGATCCTCCCCGAGGACCGCCCGTGACAACGTTCGACGAACTGCGCCGGATACCACACTTCGAAGCGCTCTCTGACGAAGCACTGCGGGAGGTCGCCGGACAAGGTCTGGAGAAGTTCGTCCCTGCTGGCGAGGTAAACGGCCGGGAGGGGGAGCCCGTCGAGCACCCCTACGTCATACTCGAAGGAGAACTCAGGATCACGAAAGAGGTGACCGGCGGCGAGGTCGTCATAAACACCTACACGCCCGGTGCATTCTTCGCGGAGGTGCCGCTGCTCGCGGGGACGCCTTTCCTCGCAACGGGGAGGGCGCTAACGGATTGCCGCCTGTTCCTGATCCCCAACAACCTCTTCAGACGGATGCTGACCGAGCATCCCCCGTTCGGCAACAAGATCCTCAAGGCGATGGCCGAGCGGATCCAGATCCTGCAGTCCGTCACGGGCCAGCGCGAGAGGCTGAACTCCCTGGGAACCCTCGCAGCAGGCCTCGCCCACGAACTGAACAACCCCGCAGCCGCGGCCCGCCGCTCGGCCGAAGACCTGCAGGAGAGCCTGGACAACCTGCACTCCGCAGGTCTGAACCTGACGCGCGCCGCGACCCCGGGAGCGCTGACGCCCCAGGCTCTCGAAGCTCTAGAACACGCCGTCGATGCTTCGGGAGGCGCCGAAACACTGGGCGAATTGGAGATCAGCGAGCGGGAAGAAGACCTCGCATTCTGGCTGGAAGACAGCGGGGTCTCGGAAGGTTGGACGCTGGTCACTGCTTTCGTTTCGGCCGGGCTAGACGTTACCGACCTCCAGCCCATCGTGGAATCAGTCCCGCCGGCGCTTCGGACGGACGCCCTGCGTTATCTGGCGGCGATGCTGGGCTCCACAGGCCTCGTGGACGAGGTCAAGGGAAGCGCCCTGCGCATCTCTGGGATCGTCGAGACCATGGAGGGCTACTCGTACATGGACCGCGCGCCCGTACAGGATGTAAACGTGAACGGGAGCCTGGACGACACTCTAGCCGTGATGGAGCACAGGCTCGACGGCATCGAGGTGGCGCGCGACTACGACCCCGAGCTTTCCCGCATCACGGCCTACGGCGGCGAGCTGAATCAGGTCTGGACCAACCTTCTGGACAATGCCATAGACGCCGTCTCGACCTCGGAGGGGTCAGGCCGCATCACGTTGAGGACGGGGTGCGAGCGGGATCGGGTGCTGGTCGAGGTTGCCGACGACGGGCCTGGCATCCCACCGGAGGACCACGCCCGCATCTTCGAGCCTTTTTTCAGCACCAAGGACGTTGGGAAGGGCACTGGGCTTGGTCTCGATGTGAGCTACCGAATCGTCGTCGGACGGCACGGCGGGGTCATACACGTCGTCTCCGAACCGGGCGAGACTCGCTTCGAGGTAAGGCTGCCGGTGGAAGGAGCGGGGGACCCGGAGGCTGTGGTGGGCAGGGACCTCAGGATGGAGGCTGGCGCGTGATGCGTCCGCTGCGGGATGAGCGGACGGAGCAGGGCTTCACGCACAGGCAGGTCGAGGCGCTGATGCCTTACGGCAGAGATCTGAGCCTGCAGACCGGAGACTTCCTCTTCGACGAGACCGCCATAGTGGACAGCTTCTATGTCGTGCTAGAGGGGGAGATCAGTATCTCGCGCCTCGACGGCGCGGGGGAGACCTCGGTTGACACCCACGGGACCGGCGAGTTCACTGGCGGGCTCGCGGTTCTCACGGGGAAGACCTCGATCCACAGGGCGCGAGCAACCACGCCGAGCCATGTTCTGGAGATCGACTCCGAAACCTTCAGGCGCGTGGCCGTCGAACTTCCAGACATGGCCGACGTCTTCATCTCGGGCCTGGCCAGCCGCATGCGCTATACGCAGCGCGCCTACCGCCAGCAGGAAAAGTTGGCCGCCCTGGGTAAGCTCTCGGCGGGCCTCGCGCACGAACTAAACAACCCAGCCGCAGCCGCCAGACGCGCCTCCGAAGACCTCGGCACCGCCGTACTCGAAGCCCAGCTCACCGCCCTCGTACACGACGCACGCTTCTCCGAAGAAGAGCGCCAGGCACTATTCGCCATGCAACGCGAGACGGCCTCCGGGGCCGCCCCCCTCGACCCGCTCCTCCTTAGCGACGCGGAGGACGAACTCGCCGATTGGTTGGACGAACATGGCATCGATGAGCCATGGGACCTCGCGCCGACGCTGGCAGCGGCTGGAGTCGACGCCGGACGTCTAGAGCAGCTCGTAAGCGTGCTCGGAGACGGGTCGCTCGAAGTCGGTCTGGTATGGCTCGCAAAGACTATCGAGCTTGTCGAGCTTGCCACGGAGGTCGCGACCAGCGCAGGCCGTATCTCCGAGCTCGTCGGGGCGATGAAGGATTACACGTACATGGACCGGGCCGCGGCCGGCGAGGTAGACGTGGTAAGGGGGCTCGAAAACACCCTTACCATCCTCGGGCATAAGATGAAAGGTGTCTCGGTGTGGCGGGAGTACCGGGAGGATCTCCCGAAAGTACGGGGGAACGGCGGGGAGTTGAACCAGGTCTGGACGAACCTCATCGACAACGCCGCCGACGCCGTAGACGGGCGCGGTAATATCATCATAAAGGCGTCTGGAGAAGGAGATCTGATCGTGGTTGAGGTCGTGGATGACGGGCCTGGGATACCGCCCGAGGCGCGGCGGCGCGTCTTCGAGCCCTTCTACACGACCAAGGAGGTCGGCGCGGGGACCGGGCTCGGCCTCGACGTCGTGCGGCGCATCGTCGTCGCACACGGCGGCGAAGTTTTGGTCCGATCGGAGCCGGGCGAGACGAGGTTTACGGTTAGATTGCCGGTAGGTACGACACAGAACGGAGGTTGAGCGGGATGGGAAAAACACAGGTGTTCGAAGAGATCTGCTCTGACAAACGTCAGGTGGACGCCGACGTGCTAAAGCAGACCGTCTCGCTGGCGGTCGAGATCGCACGCGAGGGCCGCGAGGGTCGGAAGATAGGAACGCTCTTCGTCGTCGGCGACTCGCGCGCGGTCATAAAGCGCTCGAAGCCCCTGATATTGGACCCTTTGCAGGGTCACCCAGACGAGGATAAGCAGATAGTGAGCCCAGACATGCGGGAGACCATCAAAGAGCTTGCCCAGCTCGACGGTGCCTTCCTCGTCTCGAACTCGGGCGTGGTCCTCTCGGCTGCCCGCTACATAGACGCGGCCTCGGACAGCCTCAACCTGCCGCTTGGCCTCGGCAGCCGGCACATGGCAGGCGCTTCCATCTCCCGGAATACGAACGCGGTCGCCGTGGTCGTCTCAGAGAGCTCGATGGTCAGGATGTTCGACGACGGCGAGCTTGTCTCTGAGATCGTACCCGAGCTGTGGATGATAGACGGCTACACGACCCGCATGGATGGACGGACGTTTGTCCGGCGCGACGAAGACGTTACGGTTATCGGCCGTGCAGAGTAGAGCAGTAGAGGTCCTGGACTTCTGGTTCGGCCAGGAAGGCGACCCGGAATACGGACGGTTCCGCGACGAGTGGTTCCGCAAAGACCCGGCCTTCGACGCCAGGGTGACAGAGCAATTCGCCGATCTCTACGAAGAGGCCGCGGCGGGAGACCTGGACGGCTGGCGCGAGGACGCCGAAAGCTGCCTCGCCCTTGTTATCGTTCTGGATCAGTTCCCGAGAAATATGTTCCGTGGCGACGGACGTACCCACGCGGAGGACGACCGGGCTCTGGGGGCCTCCAGATACGCCATCGAGCATGCGCTTGACAGGGAGTTGCCCGCCTTCAAGCGGATGTTCTTGTACATGCCATTCATGCACAGCGAGAACGTGGAGAGCCAGCGCCGTTCGGTAGAGCTGTTCGAGCGGCTCGCGGGTGAGGACGGCGCGCCGGATGTTGTCTCCTACGCCGTGGCGCACAGGGACATTGTCGAACGGTTCGGGCGGTTTCCGCACAGGAACGAAATTCTCGGCCGTGAGACCACGCCGGAAGAGACTGTGTTTCTGACGACGGAAGGCTCTTCGTTCTGAGCGAGAGAATACCCCCGACGCACAGGCTACGGAGAGGACCGGCGGTTTGGCGAACATAGGCAATCCCCCGTGCGACGTTGGGGTCATACGCTCCAGGAAGGCCGACGCGCCGTGTGCGCCCCGGTCTGGACCCTGGATACTCGCGGCGACCATCATCGGTTCAGCCATGGCCTTTATCGACAGCACGGTGACGAACGTCGCGCTCCCGCAGATACAGGTGCGCCTCGGGGCGACAGCCCTCGACGCGCAGTGGATCGTGGAGTCTTACGCCCTGTTCCTCTCTGCCCTCATACTGGTCGGCGGCTCCCTCGGGGACCACTACGGGCGCAGGCGCATCTTCACCCTGGGCATCGCCATCTTCACGCTCGCCTCGGTGTGGTGCGGGCTCTCAACCAGCCCAGACATGCTCATAGCGGCCCGCGCCGTACAGGGCGTCGGTGGCGCGTTGCTCGTGCCCGGCTCCCTGGCCATCATCAGCGCCTCCTTCGAGGGGGAAGAGCGCGGCAAGGCCATAGGCACCTGGGCCGGGCTCTCGGGGGTGACGACGGCCCTTGGGCCCATACTCGGCGGCTTCCTGGTCGAGAACGTCTCGTGGCGGGCTGCCTTCCTGATAAACGTGCCGCTGGCCATCGTGGTGCTACTCATCGCCTACAGGCACGTTCCCGAGAGCCGCGACCCCGACGCCAGAAAGCTTGACATCCCCGGCGCAGCGCTCGCCACGCTGGGCTTGGGCGGGGTGGTGTACGGTTTGATCACCTCGGCCGAAGCCGGCTTTACCGACCTCAGGGTGGTCCTCGCGCTTGTGCTCGGGGTGGGATCTCTCGTGGCTTTCATCCTGTGGGAGGGGCGCGCCGAAGAGCCGATGATGCCCCTTGGCATGTTCCGCTCCAGGAACTTCTCGGGGGCCAACATACTGACGTTGCTTCTGTACGCGGGGCTAGGCGGTTCGCTGTACTTCCTGCCCTTCCTCCTGATCCAGGTGCACGGCTACTCGGCGACGGCGGCGGGAAGCTCTTTCTTGCCCTTCACCATCATCACGTTCTTGATGTCCAGGTGGGCCGGAGGGCTTATCGTCCGTTTCGGGGCCAGGCTCCCGCTAACCATCGGCCCCGTCACAGCCGCCGCGGGCTTCTTGCTGTTCGCCCTGCCCGGGACCGAAGGCTCCTACTGGACGACGTTTTTCCCCGCGATCGTTGTGCTTGGCCTCGGCATGTCCCTCGTCATAGCCCCGCTGACGACGACCGCGATGAACTCGGTCTCGGGCAGCCACTCCGGCCTGGCCTCCGGGGTTAACAACGCCGTCTCCCGGACGGCGGGGCTGCTCGCCATCCCCGTGCTCGGCATCTTCGTCTTCTTCGTTTTCTCCGGGAGTCTCGACGCCAACGTGCAGGACCTGGACCTTTCTCCGAAAGCTCAACAACAACTGGAGGCCGAGAAAGTGGACCTGGGCGGGGCTGAAGTCCCTTCCAGCGTGGGCAAAGAGACAGGGGCGGAGATCGAGACCGCGGTCAAGGAATCGTTCCTGGCCGCGTTCCGGCTCGCGATGTTTATAGCGGCGGGCATGGCCGTGGCCAGCGCGGTCGCGGCGGCGATCATCATAGAGGGTAAGGATCGTCCTGCTCCGACCGAGAGGGTCGGCAGACCAGAGGGCGAAACCGCCCCCGCTTGAGGAGAACCCTGTGAGGAGGTTGATGAGGATGCTAAAGCGAGAGTGTACGCACCTGGACCAGATAGAGGACGTAGAGCCCGGCGCCGACGGGTGCGAGGAGTGCCTCCAGATGGGCGACACGTGGGTGCACCTGAGGGAGTGCCTGATCTGCGGCCACGTGGGCTGCTGCGATAGCTCCAAGAACAAGCACGCAACCAAACATTTCCGCGCCACGGAGCATCCGCTCGTCCAGTCTTTCCAGCCCGGCGAAGATTGGATCTGGTGCTACGTCGATGAGATCGTCATGGAACCGAGCAATTAGCGGGGAGCCCGCGGTTCACCGTGTAGGATTGTCGGGGCTTTCGTGCACGGACTAGAGTTCCGGCTGGAGTTCCTGATCGGGCTGTTGGGCGTCGTCGCCTTGCTCGGCCAGCTCGCGAGGATGATAGGCGTCCCCTACCCGATCTTCCTTGTGCTCGGCGGCGTCGGCGTCGGCCTGATACCGGCGTCCCCGAACGTGGAGCTTCCGCCCGAGATCATCTTTCTCGTGTTTATTCCGCCGCTGTTGCTCTCGGCGGCCTTCTCATCGTCACCGCGCGACCTGCGGGCCCACGCCCGCCCGATAGCATTGCTCGCCGTCTGCCTCGTGTTCATCACCACGGGCGCCGTCGCGGCCGCCGCGCACTTCGTGATCGGGCTCCCGTGGGCCGCCGCCTTCGTGCTCGGGGCCGTCGTGGCGCCAACAGACCCCGTGGCCGCCGAGGCGACCTTCCGCAGGCTAGGCGTCCCTGACCGCGTGCACACGATCGTGAGCGGCGAGAGCATCATCAACGACGGCACCGCGCTCGTCGCGTACAACATAGCCGTCGGGGCGGTGGTTACCGGCACCTTCTCGGTGGCACAGGCCGGGCTCGAGTTCTTGCTGGTTAGCGGCGGTGGGATCGTCCTCGGCTACGCCGTGGCCAGGGCCGTCACGCCGCTCTACGGACGTCTAGGTGACCCGACCATCCTGGTCGTCTTCACCCTGATACCTGCCTATTTCTCCTACATTGTCGCGGAGAGGATCGGCGCCTCTGGCATCCTGGCCGTCGTTACCCTCGGGCTGTACGTGGGCTGGCAGGCCCCGAAGCGCTTTACTGCCAGGGCGCGCATCCAGAGCTACTCCTTCTGGACGGTCCTTACGTTCCTCATGGACTCGCTCTTGTTCATCCTGGTCGGGTTGGAGTTTCCCCTGATCCTGGACGGCATAAGCGAGTACTCCTTTGCGCAACTCTCCCTTTACGCCTCTCTGGCCTGCGGCGCTGTCATCGGGCTGCGGCTCCTGTGGTTCTTCTTCGCCCCGAGCTCCGTCCCCGCCCTCGACAGGCTGCTCCGCACGAGGTACCTGAGGGCCCCATGGCAGGAGCGGCTGGTGATGGGCTGGAGCGGGATGCGGGGCGCCGTCTCCCTGGCCGCGGCGCTGGCCATACCGCTGCAGACGCAGGCGGGGGCCGAGTTTCCCTACAGGGACCTCATCGTCTTCCTCACCTACACGGTGATCTTCGCCACGCTCGTCTTCCAGGGGCTTACGCTTCCGTTCCTGATCCTCCACCTCGGCGTGAAGGACGAGGGAAACGAGGACCGCATGGCCGAGCTGGATGCGAGGGTGAAGGCGACCCATGCGGCGCTTGAGAGGCTTGACGGCATCTGCGACGACGAGACCATACCCGACAGAAGTCAGGCGCGGCTGCGCGAAATCTACGAGGAACGCATCCGTCGCTACGAGTCTGGCCTCGAAGCCGGACGCGTCACCGACGAATACAGGGAAAGCTCCGAAGCCTGGATCAGTTGGCGGCGAGAGCTCTTCGACGCCGAGCGCGACATGATCGTCACCCTGCGGGACAGAGGGGAGATTAACGCCGGCGTCATGCGCCGCGTCGAGCGCGACATAGACTTGGAAGAACTGCGCGAGAGCGGCTGAAAGGAAGAGGCGACAATGCCAACGATGGTCGTACTGGTCAACCTGAAAGACGATGTGCCCCCTGAAGAGTACGAACGCTGGCTCGACGAACGCTACGTCCCCGCGGTCCTGGACCTACCCTCAGTTGACGAGTGGCGCGGCCACAGGGTGGGAAGTCTCGCCGAGGCGGAAGGCGAGCCACCCTACGGGTACGTCGTGACGGTCGAAATCAACGACCTGGATCAGTTAGGAGAAGATATGGAGAACGAGCAGATTCAGACCCTACTAGGGGAGCTCGGCCGATACGCCGAGGTCACGCAGCTCATGACGGAGCGCTTTGTCTGAGCCGGAGCGACCGGAAGTTTAGAGGTTAGGGATGGGCCAGATCGAGATAGTCATCGGGCTCCTTGTGGTTGTGGCGGTGCTTGCCACGCTAGCCGCGCGGCTCAGGGTGCCCTACCCGATCCTGCTCGTCCTCGGCGGCTCGCTGCTCGGGTTCGTACCAGGGCTGCCGCAGGTCAAGCTCGACCCCGAGCTCGTGTTCCTGCTTTTCTTGCCGCCACTGCTTTATGTCTCTGCGTTGTTTACCTCGTGGCGCGACTTCAGGACGAACATCAGGGCGATCTCGTTGCTCGCGGTCGGGCTCGTTTTGATGACGACGTTCGTGGTCGCCGCTGTTGCCCACGCCGTCGCGGGTCTTCCGTGGGCGGCCGCGTTCGTGCTCGGAGCGATCGTCTCCCCCACCGACGCCATCGCCGCGACCACCGTGGCCCAGCGTCTCGGCGTCCCCCGCCGTATCGTGACGGTCCTCGAAGGCGAGAGCCTCGTAAACGACGCGACGGGCATCGTCGCCTACCGCGTCGCCGTCGCCGCCGTTGTTACCGGGGCGTTCTCCATCTGGGAGGCTGGCCTGCAGTTCGTGGTCGGCGCGGGGGGCGGCATCGCCATTGGCTTCGCGGTCGGGTGGCTCGTCGTCTGGGCGCGCCGCCACGTCTCGGAAGACCCCTCCATACAAAACATCGTCTCACTCCTCACGCCCTTCGTGGCCTATCTTGCGGCGGAAGAGTTGCCGCACGGTCTGTGGGAGAGGCTCCACGAACTCGTCGGCGTTCCCGGGGATCTTCATTTCTCGGGCGTTCTCGCCGTCGTGACGACGGGGCTATACCTCGGGCGGAAGAGCCCTTACATAACCTCTTCAGGCACTCGTCTACAGGGGTTCGCGACGTGGGAGCTCATAACATTCTTGCTGAACGGTTTGATCTTTATCCTGATCGGGCTCCAGCTCAGGAGCGTGATCGGGGGCCTCGACGCCTACACGCCGGGCCAGCTAATCCTCTACGCCGTCCTGGTGAGCCTGACCGTTATCCTGGTGCGCGTAATCTGGGTCTTCCCCGCGACATACCTGCCGCGCAGGCTCAGCCGACGCATCAGGGAACGCGACCCTGCCCCTTCGTGGCGGCCGGTCTCGGTCGTGGCGTGGACGGGGATGCGGGGTGTGATCTCGCTGGCGGCGGCCCTCGCCCTGCCGCTTGAGGCGGCGTCGGGGCTACAGTTCCCCGACCGCGAACTCATCATCTTCCTGACGTTCTGCGTAATCCTGGCCACGCTCGTGGTCCAGGGCCTCTCCCTGCCGGCCGTGATCAGGGCCCTCGGCCTCGAAGACGACCGCATCGGCGAGAAGGAGGAGACGCACGGACGCATCGGCGTCGCCAGCGCCGCCCTGGAGCGCCTGGGGGAGCTGGAAAGCGAAGACTGGGTGCGCGCGGACACCGCGGAGCGCGTACGCGGCCTCTACAACTACCGCCGCAACCGCTTCGTCTCCCGCTTCGACGGCGACCCCGACGGTGTCGAGGAACGCTCGGTGGCCTACCAGCGGCTCATGATCGAGTTGCTCGACGCACAGCGCCAGAGCCTGTTCAGGATGCGCGACGATGGCAGAATCGGGGATGAGGTCATGCACCGCATCGAACGTGATCTCGACCTCGAAGAGTCGCGACTGGAGCTCTGAAAAATGCCACCGAGGCACGGGGGCACCGCCACCCCCCTCTCGCGCCGCTACGGCGAGGCGCTGACGCGGGCGACCCACGAGGAAGAACGCGACAACGCCGCCGGCATCTTCGAGGGCGCAGCGAGCGAGTCGATCAGGATAAGTCCCCGGCAACTCTCCGAGATGCTAGAGGATAGAGATCCACCCGTCGTCCTCTACGTCCGCACCCGCTCGCAATACGAACACGACCGTAGCCGCATCCCCGGCGCCGTCAGATTCGCCCCGGACGAGGTCGACGGGTGGGCTCGAGAACGGGAAGAGAAGCTTGGGAGCAAGGTCGAGGGCCCGCGCGTCGTCGCCTACTGCACCTGATTGGACGAGGCTACTAGCGCCAGGGTGGCGCGGAAGCCCAACAAAACGGGCTACGAGGCAACCGCCCTCGAAGCCGGCTTCGCCGCCTGGAAAGCGGGGTTCCCAACAGAGAGCCCGCAAACAGAAGCGGTCGGGTAAGACCCCAATGACCCGCAGCCCGAAACCAAATATAGGGGCGGTTCGCGAAGCGCCCAGATACGAACCGCTCTAATGCTCGTCGATCCGGAGCTCCACATGGCCCGTATCGGCACGCAACCTGCCACGACCGCCGATAGGAAAGGTGAACTGCGGCGTAGTGTGGCCGAAGCTGGCGTTGGCGACGACGGGGAGACCGTCCAACTCGCGCTTGCTCTCGATGATGGCCGTAAGAGTATCGAAGTCCATCTCGGAAGCCCTCTGGAACCTTCCGATCACGAGGCCCCTCACGCCCGGGAAACCCGGCTGGTGAATAAGGGATTGCAGCTCCCGGTCGAAGTGGACCGGGCCGGCCTCTTCGTCGTCCTCGATGAGGAGGATAGTTCCCTCCAGGTCAGGCATATAAGGAGTGCCGAAGAGCAGGCACATAGTCCCGAGATGCCCCCCGAGCAGCTTTCCCTCCGCATCTCCCTCGTGGACGATCTCGTAGCCGGGGTTGGGCACGAAGTCGCGGTTCTCCTGGTCCTGATACCAGGGGTCATCGCTCCAGTGGTCGGCGGGCAAGACTTTGGAAGGCTCCCCGCGCATCAGGCACCGCTCGAAGTACTCCGTCGTGTACTCGATGCCGCGCTTCATGCCGAAGGTCGTGAAATGGGGCCCAGAGTAGGTTACGAGGCCGGTCCTGGCGTGGATCGCGCTCGCGAGCGCCGTGATGTCCGAGAAACCGCAGAAGACTTTGGGGTTGTCCTGGATCAGGTTGTAGTCCAGATAGTTCAGTAGCCCGTTGCTGTTGTAGCCGCCGAGGGTGGTAAGAACGCCTTTGACCCCGGGGTCTGCGAACGCTTCATGAAGGTCCGAAACCCGTGCCTCCACGGGGGAAGAATCGAAGCGGTCCAGCACCTCGGCGTTTCTGGAGAACGAGATACGCAGGCCGAGTTCTCCAAGCCGCTCCCTGGCCATCGTCGTCTGATCCTCCGGAATGAAGCCGAGGCTCGTCGCGGGCGAGACCACCCGAACCTCGTCGCCGGGCCTGAGTTTCGCAGGGATCACGACCCGCGCATCCTAGTACGCGGCCTTGAGGATGTCCAGCACTTCCCTCTCCCGGTCGCCATACTCCCCGGCGATGGGCTCGAAGTCCTCCTCATGCACCCCGACCTCGCGCAGGCTCCCGGGCAACCCAAGGTCTTTGACGATCGACGATAAGCGCTCTGGCGGGTCACCGCCGAGCGCTCTCGAAAGCCCACTCCAGCGCTCCTCCTCTATGTGCTCCTTGAGGACTCTCAAGCTCGGCGCGAGGATTACGCAGGAGGTGATACCGTGGGGCACCTCGTAGCTGGCTCCGATCCTACGCCCAAGCTCGTGCGAAAGTCCCATCGGCGTGTTCATAGGCCCGAAGTACGCGAGCCAGGATGCAAGCTGGAGTTCCAAACGCGTCTCAAGGTCCTCGGGCTCCCGCTTCGAGAGCGGCAGGTACTCCATCAGGCGCCTCGCCGCTTCCAGGCCGGTCACGTCGGTCACGGGATGGTCGCCGCCGTAGAGATAGCCCTCTACCGCGTGATCCAGGGCCCTGATCCCGGTCGAGAGCCAGAGTTCCTCCGGCGTGAAGACCGTCGCCCTGGGGTCCAGGATCACGACCGGCGGCACCGTTTGTGGGTCGGCGAAGCCCCGCTTTCTTCCTAGGCCCTCGTCCGTTACCCCCGCCCTGTGGGCCCACTCGGCACCCGAGAGGGTGGTTGGCACCGCCACCTGCGCCGGGTAGCAGAGCTGCCGCGCCGCGGCCTTGGTGCCGTCTATGACGCTTCCCCCGCCGACGCTGACCAGGAGGTCGGCCGCGGCCGTCTCCGCCTCAGCGGCGGCCTTCTCGACGGTCCCGCCCGGGGTGTGTTGCCCGATGCCGGCGAAGGTTCCGGCGTGCCTCTCGCCCAGCAACGCCTCGACGCGCCGGACGAGGTCGGTCTTCTCGTTCAGGCTGCGCCCGGTGACAACGAAGGCTCGGCCGTACGGCCGGGCCTCCTCTTCTAGTTTCTGCAGGACATCCGCGCCGAAGTGGACGCGGGCGGTCGGGAGGAAGGTGTGCGTGCCGCTCTTCACGCTACCATGGTACCGTCGCGCGCGGCTCCGGGCGACCGGTAGTAGAGATTAGGCCTCCGCGCGAGCCTCCGAGGGAACCTCGGCGTTCTCCCAGCCGTGGCCGCGGAGGTATTGTTCGAAGGAGACGAGCCTAGGGTACTCGTCCCTCAAGGCGGCGATGTCAGCTTCGTAACCCTCATCGTTGAACCACCGGTACATGATAGTGTACTCCTCGCCCATCTGCTCCTCGAATCCTTCCCAAGGCACCTGGAAGTAGTCGACGTTGCGTCCGATCACCCGCGAGAACGTGCCGGCGATCTCCGGCATCGTCAACTCGTCGCCCGCGATGTCTACCTCGCACCCGATCCAAGTTTCGGGGTCCTCGAAGGCCATGGCCACAAATACGCCTATGTCCTCGGCATCGATCATCTGGAAGGGCTTGCCCGGGGTGAGCGGCTGTGGAAGCGTACCACCCAGAATGGGCTCCCTCATGAACTCCCAGTTCTGCATGAAAAAGACCGGACGCAGCACCGTGTAGGGCACGCCGCTCGCACGTACATGCTCCTCCACTTCCCACTTGCTATCGAAGTGCGGGATGCCGGTCTCCCTGTGCGCGCTGCCGACCGAGCTGTACACGTAATGCTCGACGCCGGCGGCCTTCGCCGCGTCGGCGAGCAAAACGCCCTGCCTGACCTCGCCCTCTACGCCAATCCCCCAGAACTGCTGAACCGAGAACACCCCGTAAACGCCGTCGAGCACCCGATCGATGGACGAGCGGTCCTCGAGGTCCCCGCTCACGACCTCGGCCCCAAGATCCCCCAACTCCCTCGCCGCCGCTTTCTCGGCATCGCGGGTCAGCGCGCGCACAGCGAAGCCACGCTCCAGGAGGTTTCGTGCCACCGCACCACCCTGCTGACCCGTGGCCCCACTTACCAGGATCACTCGCCCCTCGTTACCACTACCTGCCATGTTTCCTCCTTGAGTTCAACCCATCAACAACCTTCATCTGTAAAACGGACGCTAGTCCACTTTAAAGAACGAGGGTAGCGCGGTAGACTGCCAGCGTCAAGGCAATTTTGTGGAGAGTGGTCGTAGTGGGCCGGGCAAAAGGTCAGCAGGGCGAGATAGTTTGGAGCCTGGATCACCTGGGCCGTCCGTCGGGACGGGGGGAGCGTAGGGACGCGGCGCGCAACCGGCGTCTGATCCTCGACACGGCGCGGATGCTTTTCGGTGAGCGAGGCGTCACCTGCGTAACCATGGAGGAAATAGCGCGGGCGTCCGGCGTCGGGAAAGGCACTCTCTACCGGCGCTTCCCTAACAAGGGCTTCCTGTGCCAGGCACTCCTTGACGAGCCCACAAGGCGACTGCAGCAACAGACGCTGGAGGTTTTACGGAAGTCCGAAACATCCGCGCTGGAGAAGATCGATGCGTTCCTGGACGCGCTCGTCGCCTTCACCGCAGAGAACCTGGACCTGCTCTACGGCGGCCACGAACCGTTGTGCGGGGCGGACAGGTTAGAGCGTTTCTCGCACCCCGCGTACGACTGGCGCCGCTCGACCGTACTCGGTCTCTTGCGGACAGCCGTCCGCGAGGGAGACGTGGACGATGGGCTTGATCTCGAGTACCTGGCCGCGGCGTTGCTCGCACCGCTAGACGTAGACTTCTACTACTACCAATACCGGGTACAGGGTCTCTCTGTCCAGAGGATAAGCCGTGGGGTGCGCGCCCTCGTACCCCGTGCCGGGTAAAGCAGGAATCACAGAACGGAGGACTCGGATGGAACTTGGCGGGTTGCACCACATGACGGCGGTTACGACCGAAGCGGCGGAGAACTTGGCGTTCTACACGGAGGTGCTCGGCCTCAGGCTCGTGAAAAAGACCGTCAATCAGGACGACGTGTCGGCCTACCACCTCTTCTACGGCGACGAGGTGGGAAATCCGGGGACCGAGATCACCTTCTTCGACTGGCCCCAGTTGCGCGTCGCGCCAAACCATCCCGGCGCAGGAGAAGTCTCGACCACCGAGCTGCGCGTTCCCGACCGCGCGGCGCTCGACTGGTGGGCCGACCGGTTCCGGGACCTCGACGTATCCCACAGGGGCGTCCTGGAAGGAGAATACCGCGCTTATCTGGACTTCACCGATCCCGAAGGACAACGTCTTCGTCTCTCAGCCGATGAAGGCGAGGGGGTGCCTGGCGGGGTTCCGTGGGGAGAGAGTCCTGTGCCTCGGGAGGTTGGGATCAGGGGCCTTGGGGCCGTCGACCTGACGGTTCGGGAGCTCGACCCCACCGCGTGGGTCCTCACCGACGTTCTCGGCTTCCGGAAGGTGGGTGAGAGCCTGTACGGTGGAGGCCAGATGGTGACGTTCGAGGTTGGGGCAGGCGGTCCCGGAGCTACAGTGCGGGTGGTCGAGAGGCCCGATGCGCCGTGGACGCACCTCGGGCGCGGGGGGGTGCACCACGTCGCCTTCAGAACGCCCGATGATGAGGAGCACGCGGCGTGGAGGCAGAAGATTCGTCGGGCGGGCCTCGGGGTGACGCCGCAGATAGACCGCTTCTACTTCCGTTCCATCTACTTCCGCGAACCCGGCGGCGTCTTGTTCGAGATCGCCACCGACGGCCCCGGTTTCGCCACCGACGAGGATGCGGCGCACCTCGGCGAGAGGCTCTCGCTCCCCCCGTTCCTCGAAGGCCGCAGGGACGAGATCGAGGCTGGCCTGAACCCCATCTCCACAAAGGGTGGAGCGGCGCGGCGTTGAAAGACAGCGGGCCATCCGGGCCGCAGTGGCTGCGGTGGGTAAAACGCCTGCAGGCCATCGCCCAGGACGGCCTAACCTACTCGGAAGACGACTACGACCTCGGGCGCTACGAGCAGCTCAGGGAGCTTGCCTCCGAGATGCTAGCGGCCCATTCCACGGGAACGCTGGAAGAGGCCCGGGACCTACTCGCGCTCGAAACCGGTCCGGCGACCCCCAAAGTGGACGTGCGGGCGGTGGTGTTCAAAGACGACCGTATCCTGCTCGTCAAAGAGCCGAACGAAGCGGGCTGGTCCGTGCCGGGAGGATGGGCCGACGTAGGCGAATCCCCGTCCGAGGCCGCGGCCCGCGAGACCCTGGAGGAGTCCGGATACCGCGTTCGCCCGGTCAGGCTGCTAGCGGCCCACGACCGCGACAGGCACGGCCACCCGCCCATGGCCTACCACGTCTACAAGTTGGTGTACTTGTGTGAGATCCTGGACGACGAGCCTCTCTCCGACGTGGACAGCGACGGGGCAAGCTTCTTCGAAGGGAAGGAGATTCCCGAGCTCTCGGTCACCCGCGTCACCCGCGCCCAGATCTCACGTTTCTTCGAACAACATAGCGACCCAACCCTTTCCACCGACTTCGACTAGGGCGGTTCGCGAACCCTCCCTACACCTGTAAACTGCCCTGCCACGGGCTGACATGGAGGACGGCCTTGCCCGTGTAGCCGCGATCTATGAGCCGTGCGGCCACGTCTACTACGTCGGTCCACGGCGCCTCGACCTCGATGCGGGGTTTCAGCCTCCCTTCTCTGACCAGCTGTACGAGCCGCGCGAGTCCTTCTGCGGCGGGTTGGGCTACAACCTCGTGAAAGATGATGAAGCCGTAGAGCTTCGCCCCGCCGGCGAGGTACAGGTTTCGCGCGTCGAAGCTCACCTGCGGGCCGCTGGAGGTCCCGTACGAGACGCAGGTGCCCTCAGGGGCGAGCATCGAGAGCGCGTTGCCTAGCACGTTGCCGCCGACGGACTCGAGGATCAGGTCGTAGGGTCCGCTGCTCCCGGCTTCGGCGCCGCTCTCGTCCACGACGACCTCGTGCGCGCCGGCTTCCCGCACCAGCCCTTCGTGTTCTTGACGGCGGATCAAAGCCACGACCCGAGCCCCCGAGTCCCTGGCGAGCTGCAGGGCGAAGAGGCCGGCACCGCCGGAGGCACCGGTGACCAGGACGCTTCTGCCGAGTAGGCTCCCACCTTTCTCGAGCGCGTACATGGCGGTGAGGCCGGCTATCGGGAGCGTGGCCGCCTCTTCCAAGGAGACGCCTTCGGGTAGCCCGGCGAGCGCGTTTGTCGGGACGGCGGCGAGCTCGGCCCAGGCACCTGAGGTCAGGAAGCCGACGACCCGCGAGCCTTCCTCGGGGCCAGAGCCGTCCGCGGCCGCCCGTTCTACGGTCCCGGCCAGGTCCCAGCCGGGGCGGAAACCCGGTTCGGCGGTCTGGGCACGCTGTACCTCACCGCGGTTCAGGGAGACCGCCACGACCCGTACCAGCGCTTCGGAGGGCGCTGGTACGGGCTCATCGACTTCGGCCACGGAGAGCCTCCCTTCTGATTCGGGATCTACAACCACGGCGCGCATCTGTGCCATCGGAACCCCCTCCATACTCAGGTAGGCGAACGGCAGTCTACTACTACGTCCTCCTCGGGCGTCGGGGCCCATCCTCCGCTGTATAATCGGTCCATGCAGTCCACCACGACCAGGAACATGCCGGAGAACGTCGACCTCATGGTCCTCGACGCATCGGGCACACTGCGCGGCGACGTTCGCCTGGACGATCTCCCCGACTATCTGGCGGATAGGGACTCGCTCGTCTGGTGCGACATCTCCAGCCTCCAGGGCGGGCAGAACGGGCCTTACGGTCGCATCCTGCGCGAGATCTTCGGCTTCGACGTGCTGACGATCGAGGACTGTTTTACGAGGAGCCATCTTCCCAAGGCGGACGTCTACGACGACTACCTCTTCGTGGCGCTTTTCTCCTTCCACCTCTCGGAGAAGACGCGCCGCGTCCAGACGGTCGAGGTAGACATGTACGTCGGGGAGAACTACGTGGTCTGCGTACACGCGCGTCCCCTCAGGGAGCTGGACCGGGTCAGGCGAAAGCTGCTCGCCGGCAACGAGTTCGTCGTCTCCTCGCCGGCCAACGTGGCCCACACCGTATTCGACGCCGTCGTCGACGAGTATTTGCCGATCATGAACCGCCTCTCGGCTATGGTGGACGGCATAGAGGACGACCTCTTGAGCGAAGGCGAGGAGGCCTCGGACCAGGTGCTCGACACCCTGTTCCACCTCAAGCACGAGCTGACCGCCCTCAGGCGTCTAGCCGTGCCCTTGAGGGACGTCGTAGGCGTGCTGATGCGGCCTACGACCAGGCTCATACCGGAGGAGAGCCGGGCCTATTACGACGACGTGCGCGACCACCTCCTGAGGGTTATAGACATGATCGACACCATGCGCGACTATCTGGCGGGCTCGCTGGACATCTACACGACGCAGCAGACCCAGCGCATCAACCAGAGCATGCAGCGGCTCACGGCGATCTCGCTAATCTTCCTGCCGCTTACGTTTATCACGGGGATCTACGGTATGAACTTCGTCTTCATGCCGGAGACGCAGTGGCACGCCGGTTTCTACGCGGTATTGGCCTTGTGCGCCCTGGTCGGCGGCGGGATGCTGTACTATCTCCGCCGCAAGAACATGCTCTAACCCGCTCGGCGCTTTACATCGTCTGCGCCAACGGCTATACCACAACCGTGGCCGAGACGGAGCAATCCAAGACCAGCGAGCGCGGCCTACGCCAGAGGTTGCGTAACAGGCCACGCCTGCGCCCGAAAGTTTACGGCTACCTCACGGAGGAGAAGGAGACCCTCAGGCAGGGTTTCGCCGCTCTGTTTCTCTCCTCGGCAGGGGAGCTGATAGCCGGGATCGTGCTCGCCGGCATCTCGGGCACCCTCGACGAGCTCATCGGGCTCGCGGTTCTGATCCCCGCGGCCATCGGGATGCGTGGCGCCATCTTCGGGGCGATGGGGAGCAGGCTCTCGACCTCCATCCAGACTGGCCTCTTCAGCCTGAACCTCAGGCGCGGCGTGCTCGCCGAGAACGTGCAGGCCGCCGCGGTCCTCTCGCTCGTCTCTGGGGTGTTCCTGGCTGTGCTGGCGCGGGTATTGTGCGGCATCCTCGGCGTCGAGACGGAGCTCTCGGTCGTCGACTACATCGTCATCTCCACGGCGGGTGGGATCATCGCCGGCGTGCTGCTGCTCGGGATCACGGTCCTGGTCGCCCGCCTGTCCGTGGCCCGCGGCTGGGACATGGATAATATCGCCGCCCCGATGCTCACGGCAGCCGGCGACATACTGACGCTCCCCTCCCTCGTAGTGGCCACGTACCTGATCGGCATCCCGATCTTCTCCCCGGTCCTGGGGGCCGCATTGGTCCTGGCGGCGGTGGCTGCCGGGTACTTCGGCCTCAGGCTCGGCGCCGAGAACCTCAAG
>DATDKB010000383.1:0-4596 GCA_036520255.1 Rubrobacter sp.
AGCAACGCGGCTACGATCCGGGCAAAAAGGTGAAAGGCAGGAAGCGTCATCTACTCGTGGACACGCAGGGGCTGGTGCTCTCAAAGCGAAGGTTCACGCGGCAAGCGTGTTCGACCGCGACGGGATAAAGCCGCTAATGGAGCTAGTCGGGGAGAGGTTCCCCCGCCTTTCTCAGCTGTGGCTTGATGGCGGCTACAACGGCAAGGGTAAGGGCAAAGATTGGGCCGAGAAGGCGTTGGGACCGAGCTTGGAGGCAGTGCGGCCCCCGAGGCGGTGGGGGTGTGGGTACCCGAAGGACAAGAGCCGCCGCCGTGGCCGGGCTTCACGGTGCTTCCGAGGCGGTGGGTGGTGCAGAGGACGTTCTCATGGATCGAGCAGAGAACCGCAGGCTCAGCAAGGACTACGAGAAGCTGACGAGCACGAGCGAGGCGTTCGTTTACGTGGCCATGACGCGCTTGATGGCCAGGAGATTGGCACGCGCATGAGGCTTTTCAGACGGTTTCTAGGAAGGTAAGCCGTATTTTGTGTAACTCTCTGGGCTGAGAGGGATTTCGATAGCCACGGTGCGAAAGAGCACGTCCGCCATGCAGCCGGAAGACTGGGATCGGTTGATCGATGGTATCAACCGGCTTCACGGGACGGGTGCTGCGCTGCCAGCCTACCGGAACTTCGTCAAGGTCCACGTTCGCGCCATGACGACCGCCGAAGGCATGACTTGGCGCGTGCGCACCATGACGGACATGGGGATGATCGGGGTCAACCTCCCGGCCTGGCACCGTCAGATGCTCGTTCGCTTCGAACGGCGGCTGCAGCGAGTGTATCCTTCGGTTTTCATACCTTACTGGGACTGGATCGCACACCCGAATCCACCGGCGCGGATCAGCGACCCGGCATTGCTGGACAGCTGGTCGGTCGAGCGCGACCCCAACCCCAACTTCATGCCCTCAGAAGCGGACGTAGAAGCGGTGAAGGCTCGCAGGCGGTTCGTCCCGTTTAAGTCGGCGCTCGAAAACGGGTCACACAACGCGGTCCACAACGCGATCGGTGGCGACATGACCTCCGCGGCATCACCGACGAACCCGCTCTTCTTTATGCACCACGCTAACGTGGATCGGCTCTGGTATCAGTGGCAGGAGGCGCACCCCAATCGGAACCCCTCGAACATGGACGAGGTGCTGAAGCCCGCCTCGCTGTCCGACGTTCCCGGTTCGAGCGTCGTAGACCGTACACTGTTGCCCTACAGCTACGCCTGAACCCTTGGTGGTGAGCCCACGGGTCCAATAGGAAACACGGGGGCCTGCAACGCATCCGACCGGGTCGATGGGCGCAGTTCACCCAACGCCGAGGGCCCCGGCCACGTCAGCATGCTCCCCGCGGAGCATGGCTCGAAACCTCAGCCTCGGCGTTGCTCCGGCTTGCTTCCACCCACCTGAAGGCGGTAGAAGCTGCCTCGCCCGTGCTATCTCCGTGTACACGAGAAGTCGGACAGGATGTCGCGCTATAAGGAGAATGGCCAAGGTTCTCGCTACAGTGGCAAACACTTAGAGTGCATTTCAAAACTCCCGTTCGGGAATCTGAGGCTAAAGAGCACACAGAGCCGAAATGAAGGAAACCAAGGTGGGATATCGTTACCTTCACGCTCACACTGAATCGATTGCACCAGGTTTTGAAATGCACTCTTAGGTAATGTCTTCCCCAAAGCTTGTCAAGGTGCCACTAACAAGACGTGTATTTGCGAAACGAGGGAGAGATGACTACGAAACAGGGAGATCTTGCTCTCCTCGATGATCCTGTAGCACAAGAACTGCAGCACTCCACCAACCTCGCGCGGCTTGAGGGCCACGGGGGTTCTCCGCATG
Organism: Rubrobacter sp.; assembly: GCA_036520255.1. Lineage (GTDB taxonomy): Bacteria > Actinomycetota > Rubrobacteria > Rubrobacterales > Rubrobacteraceae > Rubrobacter_D. Next base: position 1,860 of record DATDKB010000383.1, read on the forward strand.
TCGTTGGCTCTGGCCTCGGTGCGCCCATCGCTACGTATTCGCCACCCTCAATAGGAGACGGGATCGCCCTCGGTTGTTACCCCCGAGCACTGTCGGCACCCGAAGGTATAGACCCCTCCTGTACCTCGGAAATAGTGGTGGCGTACGACCTTCAGTCCCCTGCCACCGTAGGGCGCACCGTCCGGGTTGTAGTCTGGGTAGCGGTAGAAGCCCTGGTGCAGGTGGACGCGGCCCACGGGTATACGGCCTTCGCCCGTGTCTCCAGCGTAGCCAATAACTTTGTTCCTGCTACCGATCTTCGCTCCCCGGTAGATCCCGGCGGCGAGGCTGTCGAGGTGCCCCGCGAGGCTCACGTACTTGCCGTTGCAAGCCCGGATGGTCACCATTATCCCGAAGGTCCTGTGGGTCTCGTTGCGGCCCGCGAAGGTCACGGTCCCGCATTTGAACGGCGTGAAGATCGCGTCGCCCCTGTTTAGCGGGTAATCGACCGAGTACATGCCGTTCGTGTAGTAGGGCTCGTCGCACTGTCCCAAGCCGAGGTTGCCGTGGGTGAACTCACCCCAGTAGTTCGGCTTGCCGATGATCGTGTAACCCGTCGGGATGCCGTCCCCGGAGCGGCCGTTCGCGTACCTTCCCTGCTGCGTCTGCACGAAGAAGTCGGGGTCAGCGAGGTAGCACCCCCCTTTCATGAGCCGCTCCCCGCTGGTGGAAGAGGCGCTGAAGGTGGCGTCCTCCGCTCGCCCTTCCGCAAGGCTTTCCTGCTTCGCCGCACGAGCCACATCTGTCGGATCGGGGACGTCCCCGGAAGCGTAGAGCGCCTCGGCGGAGTTCGCGGCGGGCAGATCCAATGTCGCGACCGGCCGCGAGGGCGGCGCGAAACGCAAGGAGGAGAGCAGCACCCTGTCGTCGGCGTCGAGGCCTTCCTCGCCTAGCCTTTCGGAGTAGACGTTGATCTTATACACTCGCCCCTCGACCGGCACGTAGACTGCCGTGAAGGGGGTGCCTCCCGGCACCGGACCGACCGCGACCCCCACGCGTCCCCTTGCTACGCCCACCTCTTGCCGCTCCAAAGGGAGGTCGGGGTAGTCGCTTATCGTCTCCCGAACCCGCTCGTCGATCTGGCCCGGCTTGAGGTCGTAGGCGAGCGCGACGCGCACCGCGGGCGGCCCGCCGTGGTCGGCCGCCGCGTGCCCCGTGCGCCACAGCGTGAAGCCGTAGGTCTTATTGTAGGTGTAGGCCTCTCCTTGTAGCACCCACCCTTCGGGGTGGGAGATCGAGGCACCCACGACCCCATCAGCCGTTCTCTCCGTCCGCGGCGCCTCGGCGGTCTGCTCGGCCCCGACGGACGCGCCCGTGCTCAAGAAACCCATGACTGTCACTACAGGAAGCAATGCCAAAACCCACGTCTTCAGCCGCAACGTCCCCCCCCAGATGCTTAGGATTCGATTACGGCCATTATGCACGATCCACACCGAGCACGCGAGTTTGCGTGCACGTTTCTCAAGTCTTTGACGGGCGGTTCTTCGGCTGCCATCTGCCGGTAGCACTTTGGGCTTGCGGCTCGTCCGTCGTGCCCCTGCTGCGCTCGGGGTCCGCGGGAAGCTAAACGTGCTGAATCGCACCACCGTTCATCCTGTTAAGGATGATTAACAAGATGCAAGCGAGGTAGCCCCAACCGGGAGCAGCTCATGTCTCATGGATGGACCCGTGCGATTTACCTACACTCTTGTCGTGTGGCTAGAACGTCACGCTTACTTTCGTCTCGCTTCCCACCTCGATCATCGCTTGGAAGGCCCCCCTCGGCGTTGTCCCGACTTGCGTGGACCCACGCCCACGAGACGCTCCTCCGGGCGAGCAAGGGCAGGGGTGCAAAGCATGCATGGCAGGCTCAGGGTCCAGAGGGGATGACCTGAGAGGAGATCGAGGCCGAGTGGGAAGTTCTGGGGTAAGCTATCTTGGAGGCAAAGCAAGAAAACAGACGGGGCGAGGTCGTGGTAGATGTCCAAGGAACTGACAACGGAGATGCTGGACGAGTTACGTACCCAAATAATCGGCTACTTCGAGGCCTACTATTCGGCGCTTAGGGGCGAAATCGCCGGGCACGACGCACTCGCTGATTCGATACCCTATTATTTCAAGGGCAGCAGAGAGGTGGTGACGAACTTTTGCCGGGATGGGGTGCTTATAGTTCACGAACCTACAGAGACCGATAATGATCGCTACGTTTTCGAGTCGGTACTCGATACCAGGGTCGAGGATATGGTAGCCACTTACACTCCGACCCTCCCAAGCGGTGAGAGCGTGACCTTGATCGATTACTCGCCGTACGAAGACTTCGGGACTTTCAGCCTCACCGAGCCGTTGCGCCAGGAGGAGAACGGCAGGACCTATGAATCCGAGTGGACCCGCATGGATATCGCGAGCTGGAACAATCTCGGGATGTGGCGCGACAAACGCCAGGCGCGTGGGCTAGCCAGAAACGACCTGCGTCCCTACCTGGAGGAGCTCTAGGGGGCAACTGCCCTAGGCGGCCAGGGCGAAAGCGCGCGACGGCCCACGATTCGGCGGATGGCTTCCGCCTAAGCCCGAGAAGTCGGAAGGCCACGGCGGACCGTCCCGCGCCCCGGAGGGAGCTGGGCCGCCTGAGGTGGTTCGACGAGCAGAGGGGCTACGGGTTCATCGAAAGCCCCTCGGGCGGGGATCGGTTCTTCCGGCGCGCGGACCTGCTGTGCGATCC
>DATDKB010000384.1:0-3157 GCA_036520255.1 Rubrobacter sp.
TCGCTCCGCGGGAAATGCCCGCCGGTAAGCTCGAAGCCCGTCGCCAGGCTGGCCGAACGTGGTTCGACACCGAAGAGGCGCATGCTCCTTACCTCGGGAAGGCCGTTCTTTTTTTCGAGGATAAGGGAAGACGAGAACGAATACCGCGGGGCAGCGGAATTTACCCCCTCGTGGCCCCGCACCTTCTCGACGACCTTCTGGTCGAACCCGCCGCTGCCGCCCGCCGCCGTGATCGTCAGGTCGGATGAACCGTAGGCCCTGGTAAAGAGGTCCTCGAAGGTGGCGGACATGGTGTTGGAGAGGGTGAGGACCCCGAAGACGATGCCAACCCCAAGCACGATGCCGACTGCCGTGAGCAGGGTTCGCTGTACCCTGGCCCGCAGGTTCCGGAAGCTGAGACCCGAGAAGCGCCTGAGCTTCACGCTTTCCCTGCCAGTCGACACTAAACGTCCGACTCTAGCGTCTTGATGCGTTCCAGGATCGTATCCTGGTCGGGGTTTCTGGCCTCGTCCACCGCCCTGCCGTCGGAGAGGAAGACGGCGCGGTCGGCCGTCGCCGCCGCGCGCGGGTCGTGGGTGACCATGAGTATCGTCTGCTCGAATCGGGCCGCCGATTCCTTGAGAAGTTCGAGTACCTCGGCGCCGGTCCTCGAGTCCAGGTTCCCCGTTGGTTCGTCGGCGAGGATGATATCGGGGAGCTTGATCAGGGCCCGCGCGATAGCGACCCTCTGCTGCTCACCACCCGAAAGCTCATCCGGCCTGTGCGTCCTGCGCCCCGTGAGCCCCACGAGGGCAAGCAATTCATCCAACCTCTTTGCGTACGTGCCAGGCTTCTTGCCCGCGATGAGCACGGGCAACAGGACGTTTTCCTCGGCCGTGAGCGTGGGGATCAGGTTGAAGAACTGGAAAACGAAGCCCATCCGCTCCCGCCTGAGAAGCGTGAGCTTTTTGTCAGAGAGCCCGGAGAGCTCCGTCCCCCCGACGACCACGCGGCCAGACGTGGGCTTGTCCAGGGCGCCGAGGATGTGCAACAGCGTGCTCTTGCCCGACCCTGAAGGACCCATGATCGCCGCGAACTCCCCGTTCGGAAATTCCAGAGACACGTCCCTGAGCGCCCGAACCTCGTTCGTACCTTCTCCGTAGACCTTCTCGAGCCCAACGGTCCCGACGGCGATACCAGCTCCGTTATCCACGATCAGAGTATAGACCCGAGGGGCAAAGGGGCCGTGAACGAAGTGACGCTTATCTCGTCCGCGCCGCATAGAAGGCGGTTGATACAGAGTCCGTCTGGACGGCAGTGCTTTCCGGAGCCGGACGCACGCCTGATCCTTCTACCCGTCATCCCCGCGAAAGCGGGAATCCACTGCCGCGGCGGGGTCCGTGGACCCATGCGATCCCGTCGTACGTCTGTATTTACCCTGACTTGGCTGGTAGCCGACCGCTTGAACGGCTAGATCCCGCTGTTACACTAAGCTAGCAACCCAATAGCCCCTGCTTCTTGTGCAGAAGAAGCCGACACTAGACCGGAGGAGGCACACATCCACACTTACGAAGCCATGCTCATAGTGATCCCCGAGCTCGACGAGGAGCAGGTCGAGAACACCATCGGGCGTTTTCGCACGATCATCGAGCGCACGGGCGGCGAGGCCGGTGAGGTGAACCACTGGGGACGCCGTAAGCTGGCCTACGAGATAGACCATCGCACGGACGGTTTCTACGCGGTTATGGAATTCACCGCAGGTGACCGGACCCTCACGGAACTGAAGCGCCTCCTGCGCGTCTCGGACGACGTGCTGAGGCATATGGTCGTAAAGCTCCCGCCGAGCTACGCGCACAGGCCGCTGCCCGAGCCGACCGAGGCTATGGCTTAACCCTTACGGAGGTAACGAATGGGTAGGAAAAGGAACGGGCCGCCCCGCGGAGGCCGTCCTACAAAGAGCAAGCCTTGCGTATTCTGCAAGGAGAACGTCGCCTACGTCGACTACAAGGACTACAACCTTCTGCGGCGGTTCATCTCGGATCGCGGCAAGGTCAGGGCGCGCAGGGTTACGGGCCTATGCCCGCAGCACCAGCGGGAGGCGGCTTCGGCGATAAAGCGCGCCAGGGAGATGGCGTTGCTGCCCTACGTGGTGGGGAGGTAAGGCCTTGCAGGTCATACTGAAAAGCGACGTAGAGAAAATCGGCCAGCGCGGCGACATCGTGGACGTGAGCCGCGGCTACGTGCGCAACTTCCTCGTCCCGCGGGGTCTCGCCGAGGTGGCGACCCCCAGCAAGCTGGAGCAAGCCCGCCGCACGATGGAGGAGAGCGAGGAGAGGGACAGGCGGCTCGCCGAGAGGGCCGAGGAGATCGCCGGCATCCTCAACAAGAGCGTGATCACAATCGAGGCCCGCACCGGCGAGGACGAGAGGCTCTTCGGTTCGGTCACGGCCGCCAACATCGCCGACGCCGTCGAGAAAGCACGCGGCATCCGCCTCGACAGGCGCCGCATCCGGCTCGACGATCCCATAAAAGTCCTCGGCACGCACCAGGTGCCCGTCCAGGTCCATGGCGAAACCGAAGCGAGCGTCAAGGTAATAGTCGTCCCCAAATTGTAGGGGCGGTTCGCGAACCGCCTTCACCTCAACCATAGGTACAGGCAAAATCTGAACCACAAGGTCAAGGCCCCGTCTTGTAACGGGGGCCTTTTTGCTGCATCCTGGTACGTTATGGAACGCCGGGGGAGGATGCGCAGCGTGGAGACCGGGGCCGAGGCGGCCCGGGTACCGCCGCATGACCTGGATGCCGAGCGGGCCGTTATAGGGGCGATGCTGGTCTCGGAGACGGCGGTTGCGGCGGTGGCCGAGCGCCTGGCTGCCGACGATTTCTACTCCGAGGTGCACAGGATCATCTACGGGGCGATGATGCGCCTGTATTCGCGTGGGGATCCCATAGACCAGCTCACGCTCACCAACGAGCTCAGGAGCGTCAACGAGTTCGAGCGGATAGGCGGCAGGCCCTACGTCTTCCAGATCGTCGAGAGCGTCCCGACGGCGGCAAACGCCGGCAGGTACGCGGACATCGTGCGCGGCAAAGCGCTCTTGCGGGCCGTCATTGACGTCGGGAGCCGCATAACGGAGGACGCTTTCAGGGAGCCCGAGAACGTCAGCGAGGCACTCGA
>DATDKB010000385.1:0-10158 GCA_036520255.1 Rubrobacter sp.
ATGAGATAAGGCCATCAACCGATGTCCTGGCCGGCCGCGGCACCCTCGCGGATCGCCGCGTCGGCCGAACCTGCCGGGATGGGCCCGCCGGCCACGACCGTCGGCACGTGCACGGTGCCGAGGGACGCCTCGCCGATAACGTACGTCTTCCAGTCGCCCTGTCCGAGCGACGGTCGGACCGGCACGGTGCCTTGCGAGACGAGGACCGGCCCGGACACCTCGTGCCACTCCCGCGCGCCCACGCGCCCGACCAGGAGCCGGTCCGGCTCGACGGCCTCGAGCGTGGCGCCGAGCTCGATCCGCACCCGCGGGTTGGCTCGCAGCCGTGGCACTACGAGGATCTTCTCGCGGCGTCCGGCCTCAGGCGCGAGCTCGGGCTGGGCTCCGAGCAGCAGGACCCGCGCGCCCCGGGCCGCCAGGACGTCAGCCGCAGCCACCCCGACGCGGTCGGCGCCCCAGACCGTGACGGTCTCCTCGTCCGGGACGGCCGGGCTCCGGTCCAGCCACTGGGCCAGCCACTCGCGGAGGTCCGCCACACGCGGCAGGTCGATGCCGGGGATGTCCGGTGTCGCCCCCACCGAGCCCGTGGCGATCACGACCGCGTCCGGCCCGATCCGTTCCACCAGGGCGACATCGGCACGGGTGGATAGCGACACGTCGACCTTCAGGCGCTCCAGCTCGGCGCCGTACCAGTCGAGCAGGCGCCCGAACTCGACCCGAGTCGGCAGCCGCGCGGAGAGCCGGTACTGACCGCCGATCTGGGCCTGCTCCTCGACGAGCAGCACCTCGTGCCCGCGCTCGGCGGCCGTTCGCGCGGCCTCCAGGCCGGCCGGTCCGGCTCCGATGACCAGCACGCGCCGGCGAGCGGCGGGCGGTGGCGGCGCCGGGACCCACTCGCGGCCGGTATCCGGGTTGGCCAGGCACCAGATCGGCTGGTGGGTTGGATGGTAGTCGATGCATCCCTGGTTGCAGGCGATGCAGGGCCGAGGGGGCTCGCCGGCTAGTACCTTCCGCGACCAGGCCGGATCCGCGTGCAGGGCCCGTCCCACGCACACGAGATCCGCGTCGCTGGCCTGGAGGATCGCCTCGGCGGCCTCGCCGGTTGCGATGCGCCCGGCGACGGACACGATTTTGCCCAGGTCGCGGTAGCGGGCGGCGTAGGGGGCCAGCACGCCGCGAGGCATCTCGCCCGGCTGCACGATCCACTCGCCGGCCTCGTAGCTTCCGGCCGAGATGTCGATGACGTCTACCAGGTCCAGGCGCATGCGGTCGGCCAGGGCCCGGGTGGCGTCGGCGTCGAGCCCGTCCTCGACGCCCTCGAACGCGGAGAGGCGCAGGAATAGGGGGGTCTCGGGCGCAGCGTCGTGGACCGCGACGAGTACCTCGTTGAGGAAGCGCACCGGATCGGCGTACTCGTCGGTGCGGAGGTTGGTTCGCGGGGACAAAAACTGGTGGATCAGGTATCCGTGGGCGCCGTGGATCGAGATCACATCCACCCCCGCCTCGACGCAGCGGCGGGCGGCGTCGGCGAACGACCGCACGATCTCGCCGATCTCCTGCGTAGCGAGCTCCCGCGGCATCTCGCCGCCGGAGATCTCGCAGGGCACCGGCGATGGCGCGACAGGCTGGAAGCCCGAGACGAACGTCTGCGCGACGCGCCCGGCGTGGACCAGTTCCACGCCGAGCAGGGCGCCCTCGGCGTGCACCGCGCCGGCGAGGACCCGGAGGCCTGGGATCACGTGGTCGTCGTGGGCACCCATCTCGCGCAGGCGTCCGCGCCCGTCTGCACGGACATAGGTGGCCTCGGTGAACAGCAGCGCCGCGCCCCCCGCCGCGCGGGCTCGCAGATAGGCGATGTAGCGCTCGGTGACCGAACCATCCAGGGCGCAGTAGTTCCGCTCGATCGGCGGGCTGACGATCCGGTTCCGCAGCACGACCCCACCCACCTTAAGGGGAGAGCCGAGCAGGCGCGGCACGCCGGTGGACGTGCCGGCCGGGGGACCGCCTGGATAGGTAGTTTCAGACACGACGTGTCCCTCTCTCGGAACCGGTGGCCGCGCGGATCTCGATCACTACACCGCCGTGTATGTGTTCCGCCATGTTGCGTTCTCTCCCTTTCGCAAGGTCCTAGTGGGTGATCGCTTGGGCAGCCTTCTCATCCTAGAACCTCGGATACGACTGCCCAGACAATTCCCCGCGATTACAGGTCGCGGAGGGGCACCTTCGCCGTTTCTCTCAGGAATCTGGAAGCGACCAGAGAGATCAATGCGCCGCCCATTACCATGAAGCCCGGCGCCAAGTCACTTCCTGTCGCGTTTACAAGGTACGTCGCCACGAAAGGCGCGGCTCCACCTGGATCTCGGTCAGTACCGTGCCCGCTCCTCTGGGTTCTTCTGGAGTTATGCTTTCCACAATCCTCTACTTTCCCTCAACGTCGACGAATCAGGTTTCACAGCTACGGCGACTAGTCCGGATGCCACCCCCCATCCACGTCGATGGTCTCTCCGGTGATGTAGGCGGAGCGGTCGCTGAGGAGGTAGCCGACGACGTCCGCGATCTCCTCCGGGCTGGCTGGGCGGCCCAAGGGAACCTGGGAACGCATCTGCTGTGCCAACTCGGCGTCGGTCGTCCCTACCATGCCTGCACCTACGTAACCGGGCGCGACGCCGTTGCATCGGATGCCCTCCGGTGCAAGCTCCCTGGACACGGAGACGGTTAGGTTGTGCAACGCGGCCTTCGACGCCGCGTAGTGGGCTCCAGAAGGAGAGTACGGCGGGAAGGCCCCTTCTGGGCCGCTCGCCCCCAGCTTAGCCATTATCGAGAGGATAGTAACAATGCTCGCCCGGCCGTCACGGGCGAGATGCGGGTAGGCCTCCCGGCAGAGCAGGAAGGGGCCTGTCAGGTTGACCGCCATGACTTGCGACCACTCTTCGAGCGAGATCTCGTAGAAGGGCCGCTTGCCGCCGTCCTTCTTGGGAGAGATACCCGTGGCGATGACCAGGGCGTGCAGCACGCCACCATCTCGGGCCGCATCTACGGCTTCGCGGACGCCTTTCTCAGCGGTGAGGTCGCCGACCCAGGTGCGTGCGGCCCCAGTATCGGCGCGCACCTGCTCGGCCCCCTCTCGGTCGAGGTCTGCGATGGTCACCTCGTAGCCCGCCTCGACCATCTGGGCAACTATGTGCCGGCCGATACCTCCGGCTCCTCCTGCGACGAGCCCGCGGACAGGTCCATCTCCTTCCCGTCCTTCAGTCACGATTTCCTCCAGTTTGCTCCTATATTCGCCGGCACTCTCGCGGGGTTGTTTCCGTCCTTGCCGTACCTTGGGGTTTGCTCACCAACGCGGCGAGCGCGGAGGCCGCCGCCCTCCTGTTGGTGATGAACGCGGCCGCCAGATCCGCCATGCCACCGCCCACGACGAGTACGTCGATCCGGTCGGGTAGCCTGGACTGATCAGTTGTCATCGCAACTCCTCCCTTGCACCACCGTCTTTCTTCTGTACCTCCATAGCATTCCTCATCTTTGTTGGTCAGCGTAACGACGCGCTGCAGCGATAACATCCGACATCGCCTGGCGTGCTCGACGGGCGAACTCGACCGGGGTCAAAGTCTCTCGCAGGGGTAAAGCGGGAGCCTCAACACTAAGAGGTATTTCTTCCGGCAGTGCAACGAGGAACTCTGCCAGCGGCAACTCACCATCTCCGGGCAACAGTCGCATGGCCCGGCTCTCTAGTTGCAAATCGCTGCCGTCCGTAGATTGCCCGCGAGGTAGCCTGCTGGGGCGTGGTAGATTCGTAGGTGGTTGCAGGGGCGCGTCGTTCAGTTGCGCGTAGGCTAACAAACCAGGATTCACGGATCGCAAGTGTTCGAAACTACCGTCGTAGCGCTGGAAATGAAGCGAGTCCAGCAGTATCCCGCCGCCGTCGGAGCGTTCGGCGATGTAGACCGCTTCATCCAGGTTGGATACCTGAGTGTAAATAATCGGCTCGATCAGGGGCCGCAGGCCATAAGGCTTTGCGTCGGCGGTTAGGGTTGCGAAGGTATCGCACGCCCGTTCGATATCCGGGTCGTCGCCGTTGACCATTACGTAACTCGCTCCCAACCGGGCTCCCGCCTGCAGCGCGAACTCGTAATCTTCTCGTCTGGTCTCTGGTCCGAGGCGGACAACCTCGACGGCCAGCGCTCGGACACCGGTATCGTCTGACCGGCGGATGGTTTCCTCCAGCATGGAAGAGCCAACGGTCATGGGCCAAGGCTCTTCACCGGGGGTCGCGGCAGCGACGCGGAGTCCTACCGAGTCGAACCCCACCTCACCGGCAATGGTCACCAGCTCGGGAGGCGAGATGTCCAGCAACGTGAGATGGTCAATGCCTACTTGCGGCGATGCATTCATTTCATTGCTCCTGACTTCCGTCTACTTTACTGGCTTCTCTACGCTTCGATCAACGACCGGGTCCGAAACTCAGGGAACGAGAATCGCCTTCACCGCCTCGCCTTGGCCCACCACCTCGAAAGCCCGCGGAGCGTCTTCGAGCGCGTACTTCGATAGTAGGGGAGTGGGGTCTATAGCGCCTTGCCCCAGCAGATCCAGAGCCACTCGATAGTCTGCCTGGTTGCAGGAGTAGCTGAACAGCAGGCTCAACTCCCTCCGCACCGCGAGGGTGGGGGAAAAGCGCATCTCCTCGGCGTACAGACCGACCACGATAACCGCCCCTCCCGGCCGGACGGACTCCAAGGCGGAGCCGAGCGCCTGCACCGATCCCGAACTCTCGACCCAGACGATAGGCCCCTGGTCTCCGAAGCTATCCTGCAGGTGCTCTTCCAGGGACTTGTCACTCAGATTCGCGGTCCGGAGCCCTACGCGCTCGGCTGCAGGGAGGCGGGACTCGGAGTCTTTCCCCACTCCGGTGAGGAGCACCTCCGCTCCGCGCAGTTGGGCCAGCATAGCGCAGAGGATGCCTATGGGTCCGGGTCCCGACACTACAACCTGCTGACCGGGCTCTATGTCCGCTCGAACGTTCACGGCGTGCACGGCCACAGCTAGCGGCTCGCCTAGGGCCGCCACAGCAAGGTCCAGCCCCTCGGGAACAGGAATGAGATGTTCTTCGGATATTACGGCGTATTCGGCCATACCTCCGTCGCGGGAGAGGCCGATGGCTTCGCGCCAGGGACACAACTGCGGAGAACCGGCGTGACAAACTTCACAGCGGCCACAGCCCTGCACCGCGACCGCCACTACCCGGTCTCCCGGGCTTACTCCACTCACGCCCTGGCCGACCTCTTCGACGATGCCGGAGAACTCGTGACCCAGCGTCACCGGCGGCTGGACCCACTCGAACCCGGCGTCCGATCTAAAAGCATGAATGTCACTGCCGCAAATGCCACAGTAGGCTACTCGAAGCAACACATCGCCTGAGCCGAGCTTTCTGATTGGTACGTCGTTGACGCTAGCCTCTCCAGGTTGAAGGCCTGTCTTTACGAAAGCTTTCACCTGTACACCTCCAAGGTCTCCTGGGCATCCTTCTACTGCCTCACGGAGACTCCGTCGTTTATATCACGTAGCCCAAACCAGTCTAAATCTGGACTTTGCAGCACAGGTATGTGCAACTTACCTCACCTCCTCGTCCGTCGTTATCGCTGTGTTCTGTGTAGGCGGCAAATCCACCGATCTTGCGGCTTCTGCGGCCTCGTGGATTGCTAGCGTGGCGCGCAGTGTTTGAACCCCCTCCCACCCGGTGACGAGAGGTTCCGTCTCGCCGCGAATAATGGAGCAGAAGTGCTCTAGCTGCCGCGCGCGGGTTCGCCCAATCTACGCCGATGGTGTCCTCGTGGAATGGCTCCGACCAGGAGCGCTCCCCGGCATAGACCTTGAGCCGCATGGTGGGAATCGCGAGCGAGCCGCGTGTGCCAGGGATCGGGTAGCAGTCTTCGTCCGTGTAGTGTGCATAGCCGGAGTTCTCCGGAGAAGTCTGCTCCCAGCTACGCGCCGACGCTGCGGTATCCGAGAGCAAGAAGGTGCCGAGCGCACCGCCTGCAAAACGCAGGTTGATCGCGGCGGTATCCTCTACGGGGAAGCCACGGGTCTCGTTGGAGGAGAAAGCCTGCACGGCGACGATTTCACCGCACAGCCACCGCAGGACATCCACCTCGTGGATCATGTTGATCAAGATTGGTCCTCCGCCGACTTCGCGGCGCCACGGTCCTTCGTCGAAGTAGTGGTCGAGCTTATAGAACAGGGAGCTTCCGACCACGGCGACTACCTGCCCGAGCGAGCCACCCTGCACTATCTCGCGCGCCTTTGCCAGGATGAGGCTGTGGCGCCGGTGGTGGCCGACTAGCAGTGGAACGTTGGCGGCGGAAGCCGCTTCGGCCAGGCGTATCGCCTCTTCCACCGAGTTAGAGATCGGCTTCTCAACCAGCACCGGAACGCTATGTTCCACACAGTCGAGGCCGTTCTCGACGTGCAGCGAGTTGGAGGTAGCGACCATGACGCCGTCTAGGTGCTGCGAGGCGAACAGGTCGGTGAGGGAAGTATGGATGGGCACGCCGGCCTCTTGTGCGAAGTCAGCCGCAGCAGGAGCCGGATCTACGAGGGCTGACAGCCGACACGATCTGCTCTCCCGAATCAACTGTACGTGACGGCGTCCGATCCCACCTGCGCCAACTACTGCAATATTAGCTCGCTCACGCATTCCTTTCGCTATACTGTTTGTGCAAAGCCTCGATGGCGAACAGGTAGACGCGCCATCCCAACCCTGCCAGGTAGATGTTTGCCACCTCGGCGAAGACGTCGTGGCGCCGCCATTGCTCGCGGGCATGGACGTTCGAGAGATGTGTGATCGCCAGGTCTCTCTCCGCCTCGGCCAGAGCGTCTCTTAGTGAGAGTCCGTAGTTGGTGAGACCGGCCGGGTTGCAGATAATGGCGTCGGCCTCGTCCTGATGCTCCTGCAACCAGTCTATGAGCGATCCCTCGGAGTTAGACTGGAAGTGGAGGAGCGTGCACCCTAACTCGCCTGCCTTCCGGTCCATCTCGTCCTGGATCTCCGCGAGCGTGCGCCTGCCGTAGATCTCGGGCTTACGGAGACCGAGACGGTTCAAGTTAGGCCCTTGAAGAGCAATGATTCGCAAGTCAACCTGCCTTTCTCGAGTTCGCCGCGGTGACTATACGGGCACACGGAGGTGAGATATTTTCCTCCGTCAAGACGAAGTACCCCTGGCCATTCACAGCGAAGCGACAAACGAGAGCACAGCCAGCAGCAGCAGTATTAGTAGTGTTAGCGTGAGCGGTTCGAGAGCCCATTCGAAGCTGCCTCCAGTCTGAATCATAGCGCGCCGGTAGTTCTGCTCGGCGATGGGACCTACAATCACGCCGATCAAGAGTGGAGCGATCGGGAAGTTGCGCTTCATCATGCCTCCGGCACAGCCCACAACACCGAGAAGCGCGGCCCCGGCGAGCCCCGCCCCGTTCATCCTCAGGAAGTCCCGCCGGCTGATCCCCTCAGCCGGGCGCGACAACGCAGCCCTAACCGTCCTCGACTTTTCCGTATCGACGGGAAACCTCACCTTCCTTTGTTTCATCATTCCCTTACCCATCGTGCTAACTTTGCGTAATGTAGATCTTCCTCTCCAATTCTCCCTTCCTCCTATTTACAATCTTGGCACGTGCCGAGCTCGACTACAAATACTAATTAGGTGATTTGGATATGTGCTTTAGCTATAAACACTGAAATGGAACTATCGGCGTTTCCGCTATTTCGTGACGGTGGCAGAAGAGATGAGCCTCAACCGCGCTGCCCAAAAGCTTCACATGCCGCAGTCACCCTTGAGCAGCCAGATAATGCATGACAGCCGCAGCTAAAAAAGCCGCCCTGAAGCCCTCTTCGGGCGTGTTCAGCTTCTTGCCAGGATCCAGTTCCAGAACATCGGCCAGGAAATCCTCGGCTTCCTCCAGGTTGTCAACCAGCATGCCTATGTGATCGATCTCTTTCATGCAGCCCTCCCCCGTACCAGTTATTAATCCTCGGAACATCCGCCTGCGATCTGCTGCCATCACGGGAGTGTGGCAGCCAGGTCCGGCTTCGGCAATGAGATCGTCGTCGCTTGGAGGCTTCGCTTGATCTCCAAGCTCCGACCGCTAGTCTAGGTTGACGACGATGTTGTCCGGCGTCCGGGCGGTGACCCACTCAAGTGGCTCCTCATCGCTCCGATTACCCTCTATGTGCGGAAAGTAAGGCGGGACGAAGACGAAGTCGCCCTCTTCGAAGTCCATGTATTCCTTGAAGTCCTCACCGTAGTAGATACGCGCCTTTCCGCTCAGGACGAAGCCCGCAGTCTCCGCCTCCCCGTCATGATACGAGAACTCGAAATCGTCGACTCGCGCGGCTACGCTAAAATAAAGGTTGTGGTGGCGAATAATGCGCTTAATGGAAACGGTAGTGTCTAAGGTGCGTCGGCCGAGACGGACGAACTCTCGCTCGACGACTTCGAAACCGCGCTCAATCTCGTCGAGAAGTGAGCGGCTATCAAGGGGTCTGCTGAGGTCAGATGGCGCAGTCTAGCAGTTTGGCGTCAATCCGGATTGTGTGTCCCTTATAGCGGAGGAGTTGCAACCGTGGCTTTAACTGGGGACGGTTTCTTGGCGATGTGGCATGACATTGCTTCCGAGGCAGAAGAAGAATATAACCTCTGGCACACGCAGGAGCATATGCCCGAACGTGTTGGTATTCCCGGTTTCAAGGTGGCGCGTCGATACGTCGACTGGAACCTCGAGTTGCATCGCTACTTCACTCTCTACGAGGGCCAGGCCATCGAGACCTTCGACAGCCCAGACTACATCGCCCGACTCAACGCTCCTACATCGTGGACGCAGAAGATGATGCCGGCGTTCCGGAACATGGTTCGCGGCGCCTGCCGAACTGTTGCCACGGCAGGCACTGGGATCGGGGGCGCCTTGGCAACTTTACGCTTTAGTTCTACGGATGGTACTGCCACGAGCATGCCGGAGGTGGCCCAGGGCTTGGTCGGTCATGTGCTCACCCTCAGAGGGGTAATTGCTGTGCATATCGGCGTTGTCGACCACAAAGTGACCGGCGTGCCTACCAACGAGCGTGAGATGCGGCAGGCGACGAACGAAGACGCCTTCGATGTCGTGCTCCTGGTTGAAGGCCTCGGTCGACGCGAGCTCGAAGCCGTCCTTTCAGATATCGAGGCGCGGCTCGGAACCTACACAACTCACGACACACCAATCAACACCGGAGTCTATGACATTGCATTCCTGTTGGTCGAAGATGCTCCATGATCTCCTAGGTCGGCGTCGGGGTCCCTGATCATGTTCGACAGACGCCGGGCGATGGTCTAGAGAGCGTAGTGAGTGTATTCGGCATTGACATTCAGCGGCAAGTCCTCGGCATAGGCGATGAACATCAGCCGGAAGAGGATGGTGAGCGCCGTCCGGTAGTGCCGCTCCAGGTCTTCCTCTCCCGTCCCGCCAACCCACTTCGCAACCGCGACCGCAAGCCGCGGGACAACCTGTTTGCAGACGCGTTCGCGCAGACGCTCGGAGAGGTCGCTGGCATAGATGCTCGAAGCCTGCTGTATCTCTCTAATCTTGCCCTCGGCTAAAGCCTCCGCGGAGAAGAGCAGAGCCAGATAAGCCGCATGCTCGGAGTGGAGCAGCGGCAGGTTTAGTCCGACGAACGTCTCGGTCCGGCCACGCTGGCCAGCCGCACCCGACGTCGAGGAAGAATAGAGACGGATCGTGCCGCTGCGCACGGCCACCACCCACGGCAGGTTGTCGCGTTCGGCGTGGGCGAGCGCGTAGGTGACAGGGGTCTGGTTCTCGAAGCGGGATGAAGGCTGGTCGGCCTGCTCCGTGCCCTGTAAGAACACCGCGGCCGCCAGCGCCCCTTTCGTGCGTCGACTCCGCCCAGAAACGAAACGTCCAACACGACCCTCTCCCTTCTTGCATTCCCCCGCCCTGAAGCGCCCCCGTAGTCCTCTTCAGAAGCGGCTCTCCCTGCCGCGATGGTGTCAGAAACGCCTGACTCGAACACCAGACCGCGTCCCGATTCTGCAGATTCGTTTTACCTATGCGGAATATAGGAGGGTGACCGACGGGGCTCGAACCCGCGCCCTTCTCTAGAGCCACAATCCGCCGACA
>DATDKB010000386.1:0-8780 GCA_036520255.1 Rubrobacter sp.
TGCCACCGCCCACGCGCCGCTCCCACCACCAGGTGGCGTTCACGCCCGTGAAGCCCTCGTTCACCAATGCCGTCGCGCCGTCGGCAAGAAGTTCTTTCAGGTACTCGGGCATAGATGGTTTATACCAGCCGCGGGCTCTTACGGGTGGCGCTTTGCTACAGTACAATGCGCTGTGGGAAGGAGTTGATCATGCTTCTCGTAAGCGATTCGATGGCACGTGATATCGCGACGCTCTCGCCGGACGAGACGGCGGCGACGGCGCTCGCCCTGTGCCGGGAGCGTCGCATCAGGCACCTGCCGGTCCTTAGCGAAGGGAGGCTCGTCGGCATAGTCTCCGACAGGGACCTGCGCTCCTCGACGCCCGCGCTCGGCGATGCGGAGAGGGCCGCAGCCCTGCAGAAGGTCCTGGTGGGGGACGTGATGGCCCGCGAGGTGGTTACCGCCGACCCCGACGATCCCATAGAGCAGGCGGCGAACACGATGCGGGAACGCAAGATCGGCTGTCTGCCCGTGCTCGAAGGCGAGGAGCTGGTCGGCATTATCACCGCCTCCGACGTGATGGAGGCGCTCGTCTACCTGGTCGGCGCCCACGAGCCGGGCAGCCGTATGGAGGTTGCCGTTCCGGATAGACCCGGGACCCTGGCCGGTGCCGCCGGCGTGTTCGGGATGTGCGGCATCAACATAGTGAGCGCCGCGATGGGGGCGACGCGGGAGCCCGAGGAAGAGGGAGACCCGAGAGAGCGCATAGTCGTTTTTAGGGTGGACACCATCGACACCAACGAGGTGGTCGGGTACCTGGAGGATGCCGGCTACTCCGTGCTGTGGCCGCCAACACCTTGAGCGGCCGGACCGCCATCATCCACGACCTGGCCCTCGAGGACTACGGTTTCGGCGGCGAACATCCCTTCAACCCCCTGCGCGTCCGTCTCGCCCTCGAATTGTGTGAAGCCCTGGGATTGCTGGAAGATCACCCCTTCGTCTCCTCGGAGTCCGCGACCGATGAGGACCTGATCGCCGTCCACAGCCTCAACTACGTGCGCATGGTCCAGAAGGCCGGGCGGGGGGTGGCGGCCCTCTCCGAACTGCTGCAGTATGGTCTCGGGACCCCGGACAATCCCGTCTTCCCCGACATGCACGAGGCCTGCGCCCGCGTCGTCGGCGGGGTGCTCGCCGCGTGCCGGCTCGTGATGGCCGGTGAGGTGGACCACGCGATGTGCATCTCGGGCGGGCTGCACCATGCGCTGCGCTCGAAGGCGAGTGGCTTCTGCGTTTATAACGACGCCGGCGTCGCCATCGCGCGACTCAAGGAGGACCATCCCGGCATCCGCATCGCTTACGTCGACACCGACGCCCACCACGGCGACGGGGTGCAGTGGATGTTTTTCGACGACCCGGAGGTCTTGACCATCTCGATGCACGAGTCTGGCCGATATCTATTTCCAGGAACGGGCGAGGTGGGTGAGAAGGGCCAGGGCGACGGCGTCGGCTTTTCCGTCAACGTGCCGCTTGAGCCTTTCACGGAGGACGAGTCCTGGATCTCCTGCTTCGAGGCCGTCGTGCCTGAGGTACTTCGCGCCTTCGACCCGGACCTGATCCTCTCGCAGAACGGCTGCGATGGACACGCCCTCGACCCCCTGACCCACCTCTCCGCAACGACCCGCCTCTACGAACACGTCCCCCGAAGGATGCACGACCTCGCCCACGAGCTCTGCGGCGGCCGCTGGGTCGCCACGGGCGGCGGAGGCTACGACATCTGGCGCGTCGTCCCGCGTGCCTGGACCGCGCTCTGGGCTGCCGTCTCCCACCAGGAGATACCCGAGAGAGCCCCCGAAAACTGGCTCTCGAAGTGGAGCCCGAGGAGCCCCGTAAAATTGTCGCCCCTCACGCGCGACGCCCCCGAGGACTACCCGCAAAAACCGCATGCCGCGAGGATAGCCAGCCGCAACGAGCGCACCGTTCAGGATTTTCTCGACAAAGTGCTACCAAACATTCGGTAGACAAAGAAAAGGGTTGCGAATCCAGCGTCGTCGCGGTATTTTGCCAGGGGTGATCAATTCTTCAGACCGGAGATGACAGTGCAAAGCATTCCAACGTTGCATGGCGTAGCGGTCCCTTCTGCCGCTTCCCCCGAGACAAAGCCGGGGATAGAGATAGAGCCTCGCGTCACAGAGGAGCCCCCCTACAAGGTTATCCTCCACAACGACGACTACACGCCGATGGAGCACGTCGTCGCAGTGCTGCAAAAGGTCATCCCACGTATGTCCGTAAGGAGGGCCGTCGACATCATGATGGAGGCCCACAACAAGGGTAAGGCCGTCGCCACCAAGTGCCACAAAGAGCTCGCCGAGCTCTACCAGGAAGGGTTAAACAACGAAGGCTTGATCGCTTCTATAGAACCTGACTAACCCTCTACGGAATATGACGTTGACGCCTGAGGCGGCCGAGAAAAATCTCCGGGACTACTTACTCGATGGCATTGCCTCAGAGATATTCCGGGCAGATCAAGCGTATTCGTTGGGTGAACATTTTGGTCAATTTGCGGAAGAAATTAACGCCGCAAACTTCGGTGAATTGTTCGGATCCCTACAGATTGTGCTTTCGGATCACCAAACGCTATCAGTGGTGAAAATCTTCGAGCCTACGAAGAGGTACCCAACTCGGAGTATTCCGAGCGTACTGGGTCTGTTGCAAAGCGAAGCAGAAACCTGGCGGGTGCCTGAGCCTGGAAAGCTTCGCCGAGTGTTGGTCAATTCCGGTTCAGATAGCACAAGCGTCGAGCAGATGAACAATACCGAATTAACATACGCCATATGTTGTTATTTCAGGAGCACGCTTCCTAACACTAAGCGTTTGGAGCCCGGTAATCTTTCGCACGCCCTAGATGCGTTGCGACAACCTCGCGACAAAGTGATCGCGCACAATGAAGCTATCGACTCGGCTTCGTTTTAGCCACCTACGTGGGGTGACGCTACATCGCTACTAAACTACGCTAAACAGTTCGTAACCACCATAGGGCTAGGCTACCTGGGGCTCCATTTCGAAGACGGTAGTGACAGCTACTCACTTTCACACGGTGCCCGCCGTACATCAAATAGCCTCCGACGGCTCTTGCGGGCTGCTGATATTATCGAAGGATCACGCTTCTAGCCCCCGATCTGGCTCATCGTGCGGTGGCGCGATTCTTCGGGGAGGGTTAGGCCCGCTGCTGGCTTTATTCCTGCCGTGTGCCACAGTACTTCGTGGATCGCCGGGATCGGGTCTTCCGAGCGGATGGCATCCTTCACGGGCACGTCGAGGTCGGTGAGGAGGCAAGGGTGGATCTTGCCGTCCGCCGTGAGCCTGAGCCTGGAACAACGGGCGCAGAACGGTTCGGAGACCGGCGTTATGACGCCGAATGTGCCCGGGGCGCCGTCGAAGCGGAACTCGTCCGCGGGGGCCGCAGGGTCGTCCTTTTCTATCGGATCTAAGTCACCCAGCTCTGTCTGAGCGCGGTCGAGGATCTCACTTCCCGGGATGAAGAGCGACCGGAAACGTGAGCCGTCGGTGTCGCCGTTCAGGGGCATGAGCTCGATGAACCTGACGTGCATGGGATACTTGAGCGTAAGTCTGGCCATGTCGGAGATCTCATCGTCGTTCACGCCGCGCATGGCGACGGCATTGATCTTGACCGGCGAGAGCGGGGTCTCGAGCGCCGCCATGAGGGACTCCCAGACCTTCTCGAAGTGGTTGCGCCGCGTGATGAACGCGAACTTCTCGGGCTGGAGCGTGTCAAGCGAGATGTTAACGCGGTCGAGGCCGGCTTCGACGAGACCTTCGAGGTTCTCCTTGAGGAGGAAGCCGTTCGTCGTTATGGTCACGTCCTCGAAACCGAGGTCCTTGAGCCACCCGATGAACATCACGACCCCGCGCCTGACGAGCGGCTCGCCGCCCGTCACGCGCACCTTGGTGACGCCGAGCTTTAGGCAGGCCTCGGCGAAGGTGAGCATCTCCTCTAGCGTCAGGATGTGGCTCTTGTCCTGAAACTGGATGTCCTCCGGCATACAGTACTGGCAGCGGAAGTTGCAGCGGTCCGTGACCGAGATCCTGAGGTAATCCATCTTTCGGTTAAAGCTGTCGGTTAGCTGCGTCAAAATACCCCTTCGGGACTCCGCCGGTTTTTACCCCACCAGATTGTATCCCTTTTCAGAGGTGAGATCATTTCCCGAACCGGTTCCCACCCACGAGTATACTGCCCAGAGTCCGAGGCGGCTGTTTTGCGAAGGAGATACGGGGAGAACGATGTTCATGCGGCTTTCGGCCTCGCGCCTCATAGTCTACGGGTTCTTCGCGCTCGTGGGTGCCGGGACGGCTTTGCTCATGTTGCCGTGGTCTACGACGAATAGAATCTCCTTTGTCAACGCGCTCTTCGTGGCCACGAGTTGCACCACCGTCACAGGGCTGACGACGGTCGATATCCCGGGGACCTTCACCCACTTCGGGGAGGTCGTGATGATGGTCTTGATCCAACTCGGAGGGCTTGGCATCATGACCGTCACCACCCTCGCCGCCCTGCTCGTCGGCCAGAGGGTGGGGTTCAGGCGACTTCTCACCGTGCAAGAGGAGACGGAAAACGCCGGTTCACCCCGCAACACCTTACGGCTGCTCTTCCAGATAGCCAGGATCACCTTCGCCGTGGAACTCATCGGCGCCATCGCCCTGAGCATCGGGTTCATAAGCGTGGGCTTCGGTGTCCGTGAAGGCATCTTCCAGGGAGTATTCCACGCGATCATGGCCTTCTGCAACTCCGGGTTCCCAACGCTTCCGGGGAACGACTTGGTCCCTTACGCGGGCAACTGGCTGATCGTGGGGGCGCTTGTATGCGTGATCACGCTCGGAGGCCTGGGGTTTCCCGTGCTAGTAGACCTCTACAACTACAACAAGGATCGCAGACTCTCGGTCCACTCCAGGGTGGTCTTGATCACCTCCGTAGCACTGGTGGCCGTCGGGGTCCTGAGCGTGGCACTTTTCGAGTGGACGAACCCGAACACTCTAGGCGGCCAATCCTTCAGCACCAGGGCCGCCATGTCGCTCTTCCAGGGGGTAACGCCCAGGACAGCGGGTTTTTCGACCGTCAGCTATCCCGAGATGCGCGAACCCACGCTCCTGGTGCAAGTCGTCCTGATGTTCATCGGCACGGCCCCAACCTCGACCGGCGGGGGCATAAAGGTGACGACCCTCGCGCTCGTCGTCCTCATCGTCGTCGCCCAGGTCAGGGGTCAGGACAGGATCACGCTCTTCTGGCGCACGCTACCGCGCCCCCTGATCGCACGAGCCCTCTCCGTTCTCGCCCTGGCCTCCCTGCTCGTTCTCCTTAGCACCCTGGCCCTCATGATCTCAGACGGACTAGAACTCCTGCCCGCCCTCTTCGAGGTCACCTCCGCCTTCGGAACCGTAGGCCTCACCCTCGACCTCACGCCGACCCTGAGCACGTTTGGCAAGATCCTCATCTCCGTCGTCATGTTCCTCGGGAGGGTCGGCCCGATCACCTTCATAGTCTCCCTCGCAGCCCGCCAACGCACCCCCCACTACGAGTACCCCGAAGAGGAAATCGCGATCGGCTGACTAGCTGCCGCAGTCAACGTGCTCAATCGATCAAGCCGAGGTGGCGGGCGAGGTAGCCTGCGGTGGTGGCCTGCAGGAGGAGGGTGACGCAGATGGCCAGGGCTACCATGGAGACGGCGAGTTCGGCCCCCTCCACCCCGCGCGCCAGCAGCAGACTCGCCACGGCGGCGGGAATGACGCCGGTCTCACGGCACCAGGAGATGAAGGCTATCTCTCCCTTCGTCCATCCGCCGCGGCGATCGGGTAAAAGGCAGGCCAGGACGGTTAAGGGCCTGGCCACGAAGATGAA
Organism: Rubrobacter sp.; assembly: GCA_036520255.1. Lineage (GTDB taxonomy): Bacteria > Actinomycetota > Rubrobacteria > Rubrobacterales > Rubrobacteraceae > Rubrobacter_D. The sequence goes on from DATDKB010000386.1 coordinate 5,891, forward strand.
CACGAACATTACGAGTAGACCACCGAACAGATACTCGCCCAGCGCCTCGAAGGGCAGGTTCAGCCCGAGGGTGACGAAGATGAGCAGGGTGGCTATCTCGGCGACCTGCCCGAGGAAACCTTCGAGAAGCGTGGCGTGCTCGTCGTGGCGGCCGAGCCCGAGCAGGTCCATGTTCCCGATCATGAGGCCCATTACGAAGACCGCAAGGTAGGCGGACCCGCCCAGAAACTCGGTCGAGAAGTAACCAAGCACAACCACGGCGAGGATGGCCACCCCCGGCGACTCGTCCCAGATGCCCGACCGCACCGTCGAGGCGATGGCGTAGCATAGTATCAGGCCGGCGACGATCCCGATCACGGCCCCGAGCACGAGCTCCCGGACGAATTCGAAGGCAGGGCCTGAGAGCGTGAAGCTTCCGGCCTCGGCGACGCCGACCAGCGTCAGGGTGAGCACCGTGGCCGTGACGTCGTTGAATGCCGATTCGGCGATAACCGTCTGGGACACCTTGGGACGGAGCATGAGGCGGTCGAAGAGGGGGATGAGGATCGCGGGGTCCGTCGCCGACAAAACGGCGCCTACGAGCAGGGCGATGGGGAAGGCGACGCCGAACACGGGCCAGACCACGAGCGCGACGATTACGGTCGTGATCAGCACGCCAGGCAGGACGAGCAACCCGAGGCCGACGGCGGTACGGGAGATCACGCCCAAAGAGATGCCGGTTCCGCCGTGAAACAGGATGAGGGCCACCCCGATGTTGAAGAGGAGCTGGGCGCCGACCCCGCCTAAAGGGTTGGAGACGAGCCCGAGCATGGAGGGCCCGATAAGTGCTCCTGCTGCGACGAGCACGACCATCTCGGGAAGCTTTATGATCGTCGCTATGAACTGGGAGACGAGCCCGGCCCCGAGTATGAGGCCGAAGTCGCGCAGGATGTGCTCTACTTCCAACCTCTACCGGACCAGGGCCACGAGCTTCTCCGCCAGCGTTCCCCAACTCAAGTCGTCCACGCTGTTCCGGCGCACGACCTCCTCGCACCGCCGTCTCTCCTCCTCCGGCAGCTCCAGGTAGGTCGTGATCGCCTCCGCGAGGTTCTCTTCGAAGCCGTCCATGCCGACGCGCAGGCCGAAGGGCAGGTTTTGGCCGACGATCCCGCCCGCCTCGTTGAGGCCCGAGTGGTCGGCGACGAAAGGCACCACGCCGGCCGCCGCGAACTCGGCGGCCACCAGCCCGAAGGCCTCGGGAAAGATAGAAGGCACCGCCGCCACGTCCGCCGCCGGAAGGAGCTTAGTGAGATCCCCGTGGTAGAACGGCCCCGTGAAGAGAACATCGCTTTCCATGCCCGCGGCGTCGGCGAGCAGCTCGTCGGAGAGCCCGAAGTGCTCCAGGGGACCAGCGGGTCCGCCTTCAAGAAGCTTGCCCATCTCGGCCAGCCTCTCCAACGTCGGCTCGTCGCCCTCGCTCAGCGAGAGCGTCAGCGCCTCGAGCCCCTCCCTGAAGGTGCCGAACCCGATCACCAGCAGCCGCGCACATGTCTGCTTGCGAACCCGCGCGAAGGCCGAGAGAAGACTGTGGACGCCCTTGGAATGGATGAGCTTCCCGACGTAGACCATGAGCGGACCCTCGTGGTCCAGAAAGTCCTTGACCCGATCGCCGGCATCGCTGTCGTGGGCGCGCGCGTCGTAGGAGCCCGAGATCTCACGCAACGCACCGGCCAGCTTACCGGCGTTACTCGACTCTTTCAGGGCGCGTTGCAGCGAGGAGCGTTGGTCAGGGCCGCGTCCGGGGCCCCCGTTCAACTTCTCGATGACCCCAAGGTCGAAAGCGTCGGGGTGGAAGAGCCCGGTGTCGACGCCACCTGGGAGGGCTTCGATCCTGTCGATAAGGGCGGGGAAGTCCTCGGCTATCGTGTCAGCGCTGTGCGAGGAGAGGGCCAGTATCTGCCTGGCACCTTCCAGGCCCTCGCGGGTGAGGCCCATGTACTTCTCGCTCCTGCGGGAGACGTATTGCAGGCAGCTTCCGTGAACGATGCTCACGTAAGGGACGACGGTGCCTTGCAAGGCGCGGCGTGAGATCAATGGTCCCGGCACGGAATGGTTGGTGATCACGGCCTCCGCGTCGGATACCTCCAGAACACTGCGCACGGCCTCGAGGTTGCGTTCAAGGTAGCCGTCCAGTTCCTCTTGTGTCAGGTCGAGGAAGGTCTTAACGCGCCATCCCGGGTAGTCGTCGTAGACGTAGACGGGAAGGAGGTCCCCGATGTCCGGCACGTAGACCACGCAACTGCCCGGGAAGGACGTCGCCTGTTCGCCCTGGTCGCGGACCCCTTCCGCGTTTTCCGTCGCGTGTTTGTTCACGAAATCGAAGGAGAGTGGGTCGGGCTCCTGGCAGATCAGGTGCAAGTCGTGGCCCTCGCCAACCAGCGCCCGACACAGGCTCTGGACGTAGACGTTGCTCCCTGTGCCCGAGAGCATGTAACCGTGGGTCATGATCATCCTCATGGCGCTCCTCCGTCCCTGTTGCGTCCGCGTCTCCGTCCCCGCAGAGCGGAAGGTAACACAGGTTAGATCTCAGGACCCGCCGAGGCGTGTGGGGCGTAGCGCCGGATTCATCCTAGATTCATCCTAGATTCATCGACGCCTGTTACTGGTAGGTTCATCGACACCCCGAAACGGGAGGTAATGACTTTATCCATCCATTTCGCGCTCGTCTCTGACACCGACACCGTCTCCGCGCGGGAGATCACCCGCGGCGCCGCCGCCCTGGACAAGCAGGTGACGAGAGATTTCGGCCCGCGCTGGGGCGTCCTCGCGACGGTCGACCCCGTCTTCAGCATCGAGGATATCCCCGTCGGGTACTGGCCAATAGTGCTCCGCGACAACATCAACGCCCCCG
>DATDKB010000387.1:0-2394 GCA_036520255.1 Rubrobacter sp.
TCACCTCGCAGGCTGGTCTCGTTGCGCGCAGCTTTCTCAACCAGACGATGGTGCCGCTCAACATGCACCGCTTTATAGGGAACTTCTCCTACGCCGGGTTCCTGATCGCCGGCTGGGCCGGCTGGCGGTACCTCAGGACCACGCGGGAGGACGACAGGGAATACTACGACTGGATGGGTCACTTCGGCCTCCTCTGGGGGTTCGGGTTCTTGATCATGCAGCCCGTCATCGGCTACGGTTACCTGAAGGGCATCCGCGAGAGCTCGCCCGACTCCTTCAACACCATCATGCTCGGCGACAAGTCCTGGCTCTTCAATTTGCTGGTGCTGTGGATAGCCGTGCTCAGCATTGCCTCGACGGCGTACTTTGTCCACAAGCTTCGCTTCGCCGTAAAGCCGATGGAGACGCTGCGCAAGCTCGCCGTGGGCGCCCTCGGGTTCACGGCGCTGTTCACGGTGCTCAACGTAATCCCGGCCGACGCGGACCTCATACCCCAGATCGGTCTCGTCTTCGGGCAGGGCGAGGGTACGCAGATACCTCTGGGCAGCATGTACCCATGGAAGTACATCGGTTTGATCGGGCTGATGCTCGTCGGCTTCTTTGTCGTTGCGCTTTACCTGAGGGCCTCCGCGAACGGTTTCCACTGGGGCCGGGCGAGTCGATGGAGCCAGGTCGCGCTGATGGCGTGCGCCTTCTTCGTGGTGATGACGATGGTGACGATGGGCTACACCCGCGAGACCGCGCGCCGGGTCGACAACAACCCGGGCTACCTCATCCACTGGTGCGTCACGCTCGATCAGAAGATCGTCGGCGAGAAATGCCCGACCGTGCCTCTAGCCGAGGGAGCGGGGCAGTGACGGATCTGGCGCTGCTCCTGCAGGCGGGAAGCACCGGCAACCCGACGGCCATAGGCGTCTTCAGGTTCTTCATCGCCTTCTTTATCATCATCTCCCTCTACTGCGGCTTCTTAGGGTTCACCTACTGGATCAGCAAGGACGAATAGAAGCTAATCAGCGTTTCAGCACTTTGGCCGGTTAGCTTCTCGCCGAACCGCACCGCTCCCGTCCGAGGACGAACATCTAGGATGGGAGCGTCGTTTTTCCGTGAGCAACTCCTACCTCCCCCGCCTGACTAGCTGAATTGCTGGCCGGCTCAGATGCTCAAGGTTCCGCCTTGAGCGCTTCGAGTTGTTCGAGGCGGATGATGTGGCCGCTCAGGCGCTTGGCGGCGGGGGCGCAGAGGTAGCTTATTAGCTCGGCCGGCTCTTCGGGGGGGAGGAGCATGTCGTAGTCCTTGTAGCCCTGGAACATGCGGTGGAGCTGTTTGCCGATCAGATCCTGCCCGAAGCTTCGCGATTCTTCCTGCATCCTGGTGTCTATGACGCCCGGGTAGACGCCCGTCACCGAGATCCCGTACGGTTCGCCTTCGAGGGCGAGGACACGCGTGAGCTGATCCAGGGCCGCCTTGGAGGCGCCGTAGGCGGCCATCCCCGCAACGGGGTGCCTGGCGGCGGCGCTCGAGACGTTGATTATGCGGCCCCAGTTCGCGGAAGCCATGCCTGGCAGCGCCTCCCTGGCGCACAGGAAGGGCCCGGTCACGTTTACGTCGAAGGCTCGCCGCCAACTTTCGGGCTTTGTGGCCGCGACGGGGAGCGGGATGCCGGGTGTGCCTGCGTTGTTGACGAGGATGGTGACGTCGCCGAGCTCGGCGCGCACCCGCTCGAAGCAGAATGAGACAGATTCCTCATCGGCCACGTTCAGGCGAACAGGGATGGCGGTGCCGCCGCGGGAGGTGATCTCGTGTGCCACGGAGATGATCTCCCCTTCCGTGCGGGCGGCGAGGGCCAAGGCGGCGCCTTCGGCGGCGAGAAGACGAGCAGTCGCCGCCCCGATGCCGCGTCCCGCTCCGGTTACGAGCGCGACGCGGCCTGCGTGCGTCCCCTCTTTCACGACATTCGGTAGACGAAAAAGACGTGCGTCATGGCCATCGAAGATTCCAACTCCCACCCCCGAAACTCGGTGTTCTCGTCCGTAGCTTACCCCACCCGCCGGCCAGCGGCAGGAGCCGAGCAGGGCACATGCGAGGTGGGATAGAATTGCGTCAAAGAGCAAAAGGAGTGCGCGTGTCGGACATACCCCTTTTCCCGCTGAACGTGGTGCTGATGCCTGGCGCCCCGTTGCCGCTGCACATCTTCGAGGAGCGCTACAAGCAGATGGTGAACGAGTGCCTCGAGCAGGAGGACGAGTTCGGGATGGTCTTCGCCGACGAGTCGGGGACGCGAGAGGTGGGCTGCACGGCGAAGATAGTCGAGCTCGTCGAGCGCTACGAGGACGGACGGATGTTGATCCTTGTCGAGGGCTCGCGCCGCTTCAAGCTGAACAACGTCCTGACGGG
>DATDKB010000388.1:0-2266 GCA_036520255.1 Rubrobacter sp.
CGCCACCTGCTGTTCCCGAGCCTGAGCCCGAAGAAAACCGTGGAGGGCGGCGCGGGCGGCCTCCTCCTGACCTTGCTCGTCGTGGCCCCTGTCGCTTACCTGCTCCTGGACTTCGGCCTCGTGAAAGCCCTGATCATCGGCGCCATCGTCTCCGCCGCGAGCCAGTGCGGCGACCTCTTTGAATCATCCCTAAAGCGCATCCTCGACGTGAAGGACCTGGGTACCTTCCTCCCCGGCCACGGCGGCGTCCTGGACCGCGTGGACAGCCTCCTGTTCACGGCCCCCGCGGTATACTACATTTCCCTGCTCGTATGAGAACGGACCCCACACTCCGATGAAACGCCGACTCACGATCCTGGGCTCGACCGGCAGTATCGGCCGCCAGGCCCTTGACGTCGTCCGCCGATACCCCGATCGCTTCGGCGTCGTCGGCCTCTCCGCAGGACGCGATGCACACACGCTCGCCCTCCAGGCCAACGAGTTCGACCCAGAATACGTCGCCTTGGAATCCACGGACGCGGGCCCACTCGAAGGCCTCCAAGCCGAAGTCATCTCCGGCCCGGGCTCCGCCGAACGCCTCGCGGAGGCCTCGTCCGACGTCGTCCTCAACGGCATAGTGGGCTTCGCCGGACTCGCCGCCACCGTGGGCGCGCTTCAGGCCGGAAACCACGTCGCCCTCGCCAACAAAGAATCGCTCGTCGCCGGCGGGGAGTGGGTCATGACCCTCGCAGGCGGTGACCGCATAATACCCGTAGATTCGGAGCACTCGGCGATCTTCCAGTGTTTGGAGGGGAGGCACGAGTCGGAGATACGGGGGATTTTGCTGACGGCGTCCGGGGGACCATTCTATGCCTTCCAGAAGGCGCGCATAGTGGAGGCTGGGCCTGAAGATGCGCTCAAGCACCCGACGTGGCGGATGGGGCGTAAGATCACGATAGACTCCGCGACGATGATGAATAAGGGCCTCGAGGTGATAGAGGCGCACCACCTCTTCGCCGTCCCTTACGAGGACGTGCGGGTCGTCGTGCACCGCCAGTCGGTCGTGCACGGGGGCGCCATGTTCGAAGACGGCTCTGTCGTATTGCACGCTGCGCTTCCCGACATGAGGCTGCCTATCGCATTCGGCATTCTCTATCCCGAGAGGGTCGATGTCGGAGCCGAGCCGGTGCCCTTTGGTGGCGTGAGTTGGAGCTTCGAGGAGCCGAAAAACGACGTGTTCAGGTGTTTGCCGCTCGCGGTTGAAGCCGGCCGTGCCGGTGGCGCGTACCCTGTTGCGCTCAACGCGGCCAACGAGGTTGCTGTCGAGGCCTTCCTTGACGGCAGGATAAGATTCTTTCGGATAGCAGATGTGATCGAGGAGGTCCTCGAGGCGGTGCCGGATTTCGGAAAAATGCAGAGCATGGACGCAATTAAGGCCGTTGATGCGTGGACGCGTGAGCAGGCGCTCGGGCGGGTGGACGTGCGATGACCGTCGTAGTCGCGCTGCTTGGCCTCATCTTCCTCATAGTTATTCACGAGCTCGGGCACATGCTCACGGCCAAGGCTTTAGGCGTCAGCGTGCCCGAGTTCGCCGTCGGGTTCGGGCCGCCGCTCGTAAAGAAGAAGATCGGCAAGACCGTCTACTCGTTCCGCATCATCCTCCTCGGCGGGTTCGCCAAGATGGCCGGGATGGGTGACGGGGCTGAAGGTCCCGACACGTATCACGCCAAAGCGGCCTGGCGGCGGGCGCTCATCATCCTTGCCGGACCAGCGGCTAATGCCGTCGCGGCTGTTGTCATACTCGCCTGCGTTTACATGTTCCAGGGCGTCGTCACCGACGTAAAGCTGGTTGTAAGCGCGGTAGAGCCCGCCTCCATGGCCCAGGAAGTTGGGATCAAGGCCGGAGACCGGATCGTCGGACTGAACGGCAGCCAGGTGAAGTCCTGGGACGACTTCGAGCGCAGGATGATGGGCCGCAAGCCGGGGGAGAAGGTGAGTGTGACCGTGGTGCGCGACGGTTCGCCGAAGACTTTCGAGGGAGAGCTGGGGGTCGACCCGCAAGACAAGCAGCACGCGCTCCTCGGCGTGAGGCCAACAATCGAGACCACCACCTACGGGCCCGTGAAGTCACTCGGTCTCGCCGTGCAGAGGTGTGGTGAGATCACGGTCAAGCTTGGCGCCTTCGTCGGGCAGCTTATAACCGGCCAGAAGGACCTCTACAAGAACGTGACGGGTCCCGTCGGCATCGCCTCCGTCGGGAGCACCGCCGTTAGCCAGGGTTTCTTTT
>DATDKB010000389.1:0-7856 GCA_036520255.1 Rubrobacter sp.
CAAGGACATTACGTCCACCATCTCGGATGCCGGCGTGAACATACTTTCGGCGCGGGTCGACACCATCGAGGACAGGACCGCCCTCAGCCGGTTCGCGTTCAAGGCGGCGAGCGTGCAGCACGTCGAAGAGGTAATACGCAAAATCCGGAACATCCCCGACGTTTACGACGTTTACCGGGTCTCCCGCGACGGAACGCCGCTGGAGCGCTAGGACGTTGGCGCTGAGCGAGATCGAACAGATCACCGTTTCCATGGACGGCTTCGACGTGAACTCCTACGTCGTCCACGCCCCTGAAGGCGACATCATCGTCGACGCCGGTGCGGAGCCGGAGAAGATCCTGGATGCCACCCGCGCCCCCGTTGCGGCGATCCTGGTGACGCACGGCCATGCAGACCACGTGAACGCGCTTGGGTTCGTGCGGACGGCGACGGCCGCGCCGGTCTACATGCATCCCGCCGACGCCGAAGGGAAAGTCGAGGATTACGAGCCGCTCGAGGACGGGCGGGCGCTCGACCTGGCAGGACTTGGGATCAGGGTGTTTCACACGCCGGGGCACTCCCCCGGGTCGGTAACGTTCGTAGTTGGCGACGACCAGATAGTCGGCGACCTCGTTCTACCCGGGAGCGTTGGCCGGACGGACGTTCCCGGCGCTTCGTGGGAGGAGCTCGAAGAGTCCATCCGCAGGGTAATGCCGCTGTGGGAGGAAAATACGCGCCTGTACGCGGGACACGGTCCCGTTCTCATGGCGGCCGAGGAACTGAGAACGAACCCGTACCTGCCGCCGGGCCTCTCGTGACGGATTTCCGTGGACCGAGGGGTACATACGACGTCTTCGCGGGCAGTAGGGAGCCGCACGAACGGCCAGAGTTGTGGGCTTTCGTCGAGGATAGGGCGCGCGAGCTTTTCGACCGCTACAACTATTCCGAGGTCCGCACGCCCATCTTCGAGGAGGCGCGGCTCTTTGCGAGGACGGCGGGGGAGGGGTCGGACATCGTGGTCCAGAAGGAGATGTTTACCTTTCTGGACAAAGGCGAGAGGGAGATGGCGCTCAGGCCCGAGGGAACGCCCGGTGCGGTGCGGGCATACATCGAGCACAACCTGTACAAGCTGGCGCAGCCGATCAAGCTGTTCTACATCGGCCCGATGTTCCGCCAGGAGCGCCAGCAAAGGGGCCGCTACAGGCAGCACACCCAGATCGGCGTAGAGGTTCTTGGCACGTCCGACCCGCTGGTGGACGTGGAGGTGATCTCACTGCTCTACGCCATCCACAGGGCCGTGGGCGTGAGAGACGAGGTCGTCCACCTGAACAATCTGGGCGACGCGCAGACGCGTCAGGCATACGTCCCCGAGCTCCGCGCCTACCTCCGGAGGCACAGCGGCGAGCTCGACCCCGACTCCCTGGCCCGCATGGACACGAACCCCTTGCGCACCTTCGACTCCAAGCACGAGGGAACGCAGGCTGTCCTGGCGGAGGCGCCGAGGATCACGTCGTTCCTGAGCGAAGAGGCCTCCGGGCATCTCGCCGCCGTGCGCGATGGCCTCGCGGGGCTCGGCGTCCCCTACGAGATCGACGACGGTCTGGTGCGTGGCCTCGACTACTACACGATGACCGTGTTCGAGGCAAAGAGCGGTGCCCTCGGGGCGCAGGACACCGTCGGGGCCGGCGGCCGCTACAACGGCCTCATCTCGGACCTCGGTGGACCCGACCTAGGCGGCATCGGCTTCGGATCAGGCGTAGAGCGGATGCTCCTCGCCGCCGCCTCGCAAGAGAAAAAGGCAAACCTTGACGTCTTCTTCGTCACCCTCTCTCTGGAAGCGCGCATCCCTGCGATGAAGCTCGCATCGGCCCTGCGCGAAGAGGGGATCTCCGCCGACCTCGACTTCGGGGGGCGCGGCTTGCGGGCGCAGTTCAAGCAGGCCGACCGCGTTGGAGCCTCGTACGCTGTCATACTGGGTGAGGATGAGCTCGCCCAGGGTATCGCGACGGTGCGGGACATGGCTTCGGGCGATGAGCGGCAGGTACCGTTGGCAGACGGGGTAAAGGATTTGATCCGGGCCGTTGCCGGATAGGCGTTGGTGCAAGTTCCTCCGGCCTTGATCTCCGCCCTACGCGAGTGTTCCCGGACGGTCGTTCTCAGCGGATCTGGCATCTCCGCCGAAAGCGGCGTCCCGACCTTCCGTGAAGCCCAGACAGGTCTCTGGGAGCGCTTCGATCCCCAGGAACTCGCGACCCCGGAGGCGTTCGCCCGCGATCCCGGACTGGTGTGGGACTGGTACGCGTGGCGGCGTAGACTGATTGCGAAAGCGCCTCCGAACCCTGGCCACTTTGCGATAGCCGAGATGCAGCGCCTCGTCCCGAACCTCACCCTCGTGACCCAGAACGTGGATGGCCTACACCAGCGGGCTGGCAGCCGCAACGTGATCGAACTGCACGGCAACATCGGCCGCGCCAAATGCTCGGTGGAGGACATGGATGTCGAGGACTACGACGAAGGGGCGTCGCCGCCCGTTTGTTCGTCTTGCGGGGCTCCTCTCAGGCCAGGCGTGGTGTGGTTCGGGGAGAACCTGTCGCCCCAAGCGCTACACGCGGCTTCGGAAGCCGCGCGCGGGGCGGATGTTTTTCTCTCGGTTGGTACTTCGAGCCTCGTATATCCTGCCGCTGCCCTGCCCTTTGAGGCGCTCGAAAGTGGTGCCACGCTCGTGGAGGTGAACACGGGTGAGACCCCGCTGACGCCGCATGCAAACCAGGTGCTGCGCGGACCGGCGGGCGATGTTTTGCCGCGTCTGATCCGGGAACTTTTAGAGTAGTCGTTTTCACGTTCAGGACTAACGCTCTGCGTATAGTTCGGACGTTCACTATCGAGAGGAGTACCTTTCATGCCAGTAGAAGATCTGCGCCAGAGCCCCATGATGGCCCATATGCTCGACGCGCTCAATAACGGCGAGGACATAGGCCACTACGGCCGTCTGGTTTTCGCCATGATCGGCCGCCACTTCGTCTCCGACGACGAGCTTGTGGGGCTTTTGACCAAGGACCACGACGCCGACGAGCAGGAGATCAGGGCGATGGTGCAGCAAGTCGAGGAGAAGGGCTACAGCCCGCCCAGGCGAGAGAAGATCCTGGAGTTCCAGAACCAACAGGACTTTCAGATCTGTCCGAACCCGGACGACCCCGACGCATGCAACGTATACAACGAGTTGCAGTTTCCGGACGAGGTCTACGAGAGCATCCAGCAGTACCAGGAGAAGAGACAGACCTCGTAAGCCCGTAGTTCGACGCTTTCTTACCTATCGGCCGCGTCGCCTCTTACCAATGCCTCCGATTTCTCTGGCGCGGGCTGAGCTATCTGGAGCTGGCGGTCTCTGTTCCGTCCCTACCGAGGGTGGCGTCGAGCCTTTCCTCGTGCGGCCCGAGGATGTGGAGGTCGAGATGCGCGGTTCGGGGAACGCAGGGCGGCACGTCCACCCGATCCTGATGGACGGCCGTCCCGCCCAGAGGCTGCTCGTTGTCGAGGTCATCACCCCGAACGGGCACTGGTCGAGCTACCCTCCGCACAAGCACGACAGGGACGATCTGCCGAAGGAGAGCTACCTGGAGGAGACCTACTTCCACAGGATGCAACCGCCCTAGGGGTTCGCCGTGCAGAGGGTCTACACCGAGGACCGCTCGCTCGACGAGACGATGACTGTGGTCGACGGCGACACGGTGCTCGTGCCCGCCGGCTACCACACCGTCTCGGCGCCACCGGGTTATGACCTCTACTACCTGAACGTCATGGGCGGGCCGGTGCGCGAGGGGAAGTTCCAGAACGATCCCGACCACGAGTGGCTGTTCTAGCCATACAAGCGTGGGAGGAAGCGAACTTGGGGGTGATCTAGGATGGACGCGAACAGTGAGACGATCTCTGTCGGCGTGATCGGTTCGGGCGGCATGGGTGCCCGCCACGCCGAGACCCTGAGCAACACAATCTCCGGCGCCAGGGTGGGGGGCGTGATGGATCTGGACCGCCAGCGGGCCGAGAAGCTGGCCGCCACCTGTGGTGAAGACGTCATGGTCTTCGAGGACGGGCAGGCGCTGATCCAACACGACGACATCGACGCCCTAGTCATCACGACGCCGGACGAGACCCACGCCGGGCTGGTTATGGATTGCCTGCGCAACGAGAAGCCGGTCTTCTGCGAAAAGCCCCTGGCCACAGCTGTTAAGGACGCGTACGGTATCGTCGACGCCGAGGTCGAGTTTGGTAGGAAAGCAGTTCAGGTCGGGTTCATGAGGCGTTATGATCCCCAGCACCTCGACGTCAAGAACGCCATCGACGCGGGAGAGATCGGCCAACCCGTCCTGTACAAGGGGACGCACCGTAACGTCCGCGCTCGTGAAGGCACGAGTTCGGAATCGATCCTGGTAAATTCCGCCGTACACGACCTCGACGCCGCGAGGTGGATGCTCGGCCAGGAGATTGAAGAAGTTTACGTTCATGGAACCAACACAGGGTCGGCCGCGGACGACGAGGTCCTGGATTTGCAGGTGATCCAACTGAAGCTGGGCGCAGGTTGTCTCGCCAACATCGAGGTCTACGTGAACGCCGGTTACGGATACGAGGTTGACCTGGAGGTGGTCGGGGACCGGGGTACCATCCACATCGCCCCCGCCAACGCCCCCGAGGTGCGTACGGAGCGGTCTGCAGGACACGCCGTCGAAGGCGATTGGCTGGAACGGTTCCCGAGCGCCTACGCGCTCGAGATGCGCCGGTGGATAGAAAACCTGCACGCTGGAAAGCTTACCGGCCCGGATGCGTGGGATGGTTACGTCTCGCTTCTGGCGGTGGACGCCTGCGCCGCCTCTCTACGATCCGGCGAAAAAGAGTCATTCGAGGCTCTCGAGCGCCCAAAACTGTACCGGTAGCTGGCGTTGGCGTCTGGCCCGGACGGCCGCGCCGTCTACGTGTGTAATGACCCTCTGGCGTCAGGCGCACAGATGGCGGACGAGGCCTTGGATCGCAGCGAGGACACTGTGATGGATTCCGCCGCGTTCCGGCCTCTGCCGGAGTGGGCAGAACGTGGGGCTGGCACGGGACGGTTAACGGGCCGGCTCTCTCGTCCGGCCCAACATCGCCGCGGCGGCGGCGAGGTCGTGGGCGAGGCCTTCGCTGGCGCGCCCTTTGAGCCGGGATGAGGTCGTGGCACGAACGGAGAGTAGACGCTCTATGGGGATCCTCTGCTCGCGGAGCACCCGTTCGAGGCCTTCGTCTTCGAGCGTCGCCCGGGGTTCCAGGCCGCCGACCTGCGCGTAGGTCTCGGCCGTGAGCGCCAGGGAAGCCCCGCTAAACTGCCAGTGCTCCGCGGTACCGAGCTGGTCGGGATCGAAGAGGATCTTCTGGTGACGCTTCCGGCCGCGCTCGGCATGCCAGTGGACGACGGCTGGCGGCAGCGACCCGTCGTCGAGTTCGATGCGCCCGCCGACCGCCCGCGCACCACGCCCGGTAGCGGCAAGCTGAACGGAGAGCCAGTCGCTGGCGACGACCGTGTCGGCGTCGGTGGACGCTATGAGTCCTGCCGGCCGGCCGAGACCCGTCAGCCTCTCGCAGGCAGCCTCCATGCCAACCCTACGCGCATGGCCCGACCCGAGCCCTGGACCGTCCAGAAAATGTAGCCGGAGTTGCGGATGCGTGTCGGCGACCGCCATCGCACGCTCCCCGGTCGCGTCCGTGCACCGGTCGAGGACGAGCAACACTTCGTACTCGCTGGGTTTGACGCGGATCTGCGTGGCCAGCGCGCGAAGGGAAGGCACGATCAGGTCCTCCTCGTTGCGGGCGGGCACGACCACGCAGGCCCTCAAAGCCGGGCGTGGGGGCGACAGCGTCATCGGGAGAAGGGCTCTCCCCGTTCGATGAGCTCGCGCCCTTGCTCGTAGTCGTCGTCCGAGTTGTGAGAGAGAACGCCGACGAGCGTGCCCTCCTTGCCGTACCAGGCCGTGAAGGATTCTCCGTTGCCCTCGAAAGACTGTTCGTCCCAGCCGTCGCCCCAGGCCCAGTACTTGAGGGTCTTGTCGCCGATCGTGGACCAGAATCCGGGGGCCATGCTCCACGCGGCTTCGCCGCCGGAGATCACGGTACCCGCGATGCGCCCATGCTCGAGCGCATCTCCCCAGTGCTCGACGCTGAGGTGACGGCCTGCTGACTCATTAAACGCCCTTACGATATCCCCGACGGCGAAGATACCCGGCGCGCTGGTCCGCATCGACGAGTCCGTGACGACCCCGCCGTCCACCACCAGGCCGGCCTCCTCCGCTAGCCCGGTTCGCGGCGATACGCCGGTCCCGAAGAGAACGGTCCCGGCCGAGACCGTGCTTCCGCCCTTTATGGACAGCTCGTAACCGTCATCCACGCGCTGTATGCTTTCGAGGCCTGTGCCCAGCCGCAGGTCCACACCGTAGTCGCGCAGCCAACCATCCATGCGTTCCCCGACCTCCTGGCCGAGACGCTCTCGCTGCGGGGATTCTTCGAGGCTGATCAAGACGACCTCAGCCCCACGCAACGAGAGGGAGGCCGCGGCCTCGCACCCAATAAAGCCACTGCCAACTACTACAGCTTTATCTCCCCCTCCGACGCGGCCCTGGAGGCGCGTAGAGTTCTCGACGGTCCTCATCACGAGGATCTCCGGGTCGTCGGCGCCGGGAATGGGCAGACGAATAGGCTCGGAGCCCGTGGCAAGCACGCAGGCGTCGTACGAAAACCTCTCACCGTTGTCCAGCTCTACGATCTGGCTTTCCCTGTTCAATTTGGCGACGGTGGTGCCAAGCCTTAGGTTGACGTCGTTTTGCCCGTACCAGGCTTCGTCCTCGATGGGTAGATCCTCACGTGATGCTTCGCCCCTCAAGTATTCCTTGGTGAGCGGGGGACGGTTGTAGGGAGCGTACATTTCGGAGCTCAGGATGGTGACGCGGGCTTCCCCGCCGGTCCCCCTGTAGGCACGGGCCGTCGCGAGGCCGGCGGGGCCGCCGCCCACGACCACCAGATGTTCCCCCGGGTTCACCCCCCATCCTCGAAGAGATCCAGGCGGTAATCCGGCTCAACGATGGTTTCTGTGTTTCGAAGTCGCGTGTTCTGCGCGAGCAACTCGTGCACCTCGTCTCCTTGCAGTGGGTATGTCTTGGTCTCTCTTCGCCAGTGAACCGCGAGCAGGGTGCCTCCTCGCGCCAGTTCGCGCTCGAAGCCTTGAAGGAGGGCTAGCATTTCTTCCCTGGGAAAGTAGTACAAAACCTCGGAGGCGACGATCAGGTCGAACGGGCCATCGGGCATCTCTTCGGGGAGGGTACGCCGCTCGACCCTGACGTGCCCTCGCCCCGAGAGGCGTCGGCGCGCCTCCGCGACGGCCCGCTCCGAGACGTCAACGGCGAGAAGCTCGTCGCAGCGGTCAGCGAGCATCTCCGTAAAGACGCCGATGGACGCGCCCGCTTCCAGGGCCCTTCGGAACGTGCGTCCGCCGAGCACGGCGAGGGTCCTGGCGTACTTTTTCTGTTCGTACTCGCTCGTCTCGAAATCCCAGGGATCGCCCGATTCGGTGTACAGCCCCTCGAAATAATCGCGCCCGAGCCGCTCGTTCAAGGGTGCCTCTCCGAGATTGCCAGCCGCCCGCGGCGTACAAGGGCGGGTTCCAGGCGGTGCTGAAGGAGGAACAGCTCCAGGTCGCGCCTCGCCCGGTCGAGCGGGCCGGAGACCGCGAACGGGTGGGAACCGACCGCCCTCGCCGCCTCGTCCAGGATCTCCCGGCACGAGGAGGCTACGGCCTGCCTTAGCTGCGTCGAGATATCGGGCAGGGAGGCCGGGTCCGCATCCGCCAGTTCTGCGGCGTG
>DATDKB010000390.1:0-2049 GCA_036520255.1 Rubrobacter sp.
CGGCCACGCCCTGTGGGACCTGGCCGCCGCCCGGACGGCTTTCGGATCTTGAACACGCAGATCATAGTCAGCGCCGTGGATTACCACACGGCGGGCGAGCCGTTCCGCATCATCAGCGGCGGCGTGCCCGCCATCCATGGCGACACCGTGCTCGACAAACGCCTGTACGCTAGGGAGAACCTCGATCACATACGAGCGCTTGTCATCAACGAACCTCGCGGCCACGCCGACATGTACGGCTGCTTCGTGACCGAACCCGACGACCGGGACGCGAACTTCGGCGCCGTGTTCTTCCACAATGCGGGTTACAGCACAGCCTGCGGTCACGGCACGCTAGCCCTGGCTGTCTTGGCGCTGGATAGCGGGCTGGTAAACATGGTCGAACCCGAGACCAACATCACCATCGACGCCCCCTCGGGGCGGCTCGAAGCCGTTGCAGCCGTCAAGGACGGACGTGTGGAATCGGTCCGCTTCCGGAACGTGCCATCGTTCGTGTATGAGGAGGGCCTGATGCTCGAAACGAGCGTGGGCCCGCTAGCCGCGGACATCGCGTTCGGAGGCGCTTTCTATGCTTGCGTGGCCGCGCAGGAGGTGGGCCTTGGCCTGGAAGCGGCCAACCTGGCGGGCTTCATTAGCCTAGGGCGCGAGATAAAAAATGCGATCAACGACGCGCACGAGATCTCGCACCCCCTTGAGCCGCGCCTGAGGGACATCTACGGCACGATATTCTTCGCCGAAATGGAGGGAGGGGAGGCGCTGCGGCAACGGAACGTCACGGTCTTTGCGGATGGCGAGGTAGACCGCTCGCCTTGCGGCAGCGGGACCTCCGCGCGTCTCGCTCTCCTCGACAACTCGGGAAGGCTCCTCCGGGGAGATACTCTCTCTCACGAGAGCATCATAGGGACGGAGTTCGGGGGACGGGTCGTTGGCGAGACGCGGGTCGACGAGTTCGACGCCGTGATCACCGAGGTGGAAGGTAGTGCGCATCTGACCGGCTATCATCAGTTTGTGCTCCGCAGAGACGACCCGCTCGACACGGGCTTCCTGTTGCGTTGACCTTATGACGGAAACCAAGCTGACACCCTACGACGAAGATCTCCTCTCAGGCCATCGCGGCGAGGCGGCCCGTATAGCGATGAGGATCATCTTGGAGATGGGGCGGGTTGCGGGAGCACAGCGGCTCATAGACGTGCGTTCCGCCCACATCGACGGTTGTCTCTACCACGGACAGGCCGGCCTCGACTTCGCCGAACGTCTCGCCTCTGCCGGGAGGAGGGTCGTCGTTCCAGCCACGCTCAATGTGGGATCTCTGGACCTGCGTCACCCGGGTCTGTTCCGCGGCGATGAGGAGACGGCTCGTCTGGCGAACGGATCGGCGACCGGCGGCTGCGGGTGTACCTCTACCACTTTCCGCAGATGACCGGGGTAGGCTTTGGCCTGTCCCTCATCGGGCGTCTCCTGGAGGTCTATCCGGGGGTCGTCGTCGGTATGAAGGCCAGCACGGGCGACTGGGAGCGGATGGAGACGGTTTGCCGGGAGTTCCCGGGCTTCTCCGTCTTCGCCGGCACCGAGCGCTACCTCCTTGACACGCTGCGGCATGGCGAGGCGGGTTGCATCTCGGCGACGGTCAACGTCACCTCCAGGCTAGCCCGGCGGGTCTACGACTCGCACGAGGCCGGGCAGGACGACGAAGCCCGCGAGTTGCGGGAGCACCTCACCGTTCTGCGGACGGAGATCGAGGCGTTCCCCCAGATACCGGCCCTGAAACGCATCATGGCCCGCCTCGCGGATGCGGACGGGTGGCACAACATCCGGTCACCGCTGGTGGGGCTCGAAGACTACCAGGCCGCGAGGTTGCTGGCCCGCCTGCCGCTCGCCGAACTCCTATAGACGGTCTAACTCTCTGGGCCGGAACTCCCGATCCAGGCGGAAGGGGTTTTGATCCGGAGACAGCCCACCAGTCAGGGTGTTCACCGTGATGCGGCTACCCGCCGGGCTTCCCATGATGCCGTGGCCGCTGTAGCCCGTGTTGACGTAGAGGTCTTCCAC
>DATDKB010000391.1:0-54702 GCA_036520255.1 Rubrobacter sp.
GATCTTGGTCCAACTGTCGCCCACCCTGGCATAGTAAGGGGTGAAATCGCGGTGCTGGAGGCTATGGTCGTACTTGTAGTCGAACTCGAGCAGGAGTTCGTTTGTCGTTGCCGAAACCTCCCACCACGGCGCCACGTTGCCAACCGGTTTCCTGCCGCAGAGGTCTTCGATCAGCCCGATGCTCTTCTCCAGCACGTCCCGCTCCTGCTGCGGGGTCATCGCCACCGGGTTCTCGTGGGAGTAGCCGTGGCTGCCGATCTCGTGCCCCGCGTCCGCCACCATCTTGACCTGCTCCGGGAAGGTCTCTATGGAGTGGCCAGGTATGAACCACGTCGTGCACAGGTCGTACTTGTCGAACAGCTTGAGCAGACGCGGCGTCCCGACCTCGCCGGAGAACATGCCACGGGAGATGTCGTCGGGCGAGTCCTCACCGCCGTAAGACCCGAGCCAACCGGCCACCGCGTCTATGTCTATGCCTATGGAACAGAAGATCTCTTTCCCGGCCATAAAGCCGTCCCCTTTCTCTCTTCCCCTTTTGCCTGACCGAACCGATTGTAAAGAACTCTCGCGCCACGCTCAACCCGACGACCGGCGCGGCCGGACCCCTCGACGAGCGCCCCGCCGCCGGTTACTCTACAATTGTCAGACAAATCGGGGATGGATTGAATGCGGTCGTTTAAGGAGGAGCAATGGGGCTTCCGCGGGTAACGGTTTTCTCTATGGGGGGGACCATCTCTTCGGTGGACTCCGGGGGCAAGGGGGTCGAGCCGACGCTGACCGGCGAGGCGTTGGTCTCTGACGTGCCCCAGATAGCCGGGGTCGCCGAGGTATCGGCGGAGTCGTTCCGCCAGGCGGCCTCGGGCGAGCTGAAGGTGGAGGATCTCGTCGAGCTTGCGGCGGAGATCTCGGCCCGGATCGACGGCGGTGCGGCGGGGGCGGTCGTCACCCAGGGGACCGACACCATAGAGGAGACGTCTTTCGTCCTGGATCTTCTGGTGGACCGCGAGGCGCCGGTGGTGGTGACGGGCGCGATGCGCAACCCCACGCTGCCCGGAGCCGACGGCCCGGCGAACCTTCTCGCGGCCATACAGGTCGCGGTAAGCGGGGCGGCTAGGGGGCTCGGCACGGTCGTCGTCCTGAACGACGAGATCCACCTGGCACGGTTCGTCAGGAAGACCCACACCTCGAACCCCGCCACCTTCCGCTCCGACCCCGTCGGGCCGGTAGGTTGGGTCTCCGAGGACGTGCCCAGGGTCGTCCTGCGCCCGGTCGGCGGTCACAAGGTTGACCTCTCGGGGGACGCCGAGGACCACCCCGTCGCGCTCTACCACGTCGTCCTCGGCGACGACGGGAGGCTCCTGCCGAAGCTGGAGGAAGAGGGCTACGCGGGGCTCGTCGTGGAGGCGATGGGCGGCGGGCACGTGCCTTCCCTTATGGCCGAAACGTTAGAAGATCTCGCGTCGAAGATGCCGGTGGTGCTCGCGTCCCGCACCGGCGGCGGGGAGGTCTTGCGCTCCACCTACGGGTTCGTCGGCTCGGAGATAGATCTGCTTAACCGGGGCCTGATCTACGCCAGCCACCTCGACGGGCGCAAGGCCAGGCTCCTCCTGACACTGCTCCTCCGGTCGGGGGCGTCCAGGGAGGAGATCTCGGAGACCTTCGACGCCTGGCTCGAAGGTTGACGTCCCGCCGCGGGGGCACGGAGCCCGCGCCGGAGGGTTTGTTTTGCGGGCAACGACCAAAAAGGAGGTTGCGATGGGGAGGGTAGTAGATCTCTCGCTCGCCGTGACGGATAACATGCCGGCCCACAAGCTCTTTCAGAGCCCGGTCATCCTGCCGGCCCTGACGCACGAGCAGACGAAGAGCTTCGGACTGGGCGTGCCCGAGGACAGGATGACGTTCGCCACCAACTACCTCGGGATGCTCGACCACGTAGGTACCCACGTCGACGCCTTCTACCACACCAACCCCGACGGGGACCCCGTGGACGAGATGCCCCTCGAGATGTTCTTCGGCAAGGCGGTGTGCTTCGACCTCACGCACATACCGGACCTCGGCGAGATCGGGGTCGAGGACCTCGAAGCGGCCGAGGAGAAGAGCGGCGTGAGGGTGGACGGGCACATCGTCCTGCTCAACACGGGCCTGCACAAGCGCCACTACCCCAACCCCGAGGTGGTGAGGAGCAACCCGGGCCTCACCGCCGAGGCAACCCACTGGCTCGCGGACCGCGGCTCGAGGGCCCACGGCGTCGAGGGACCGTCCACGGACGTGCCGAGCAACGACCTCTTCCCGAGCCACAGGGTCTGCCGCGACCGCGGCATCTTCCACTGGGAGTGGCTCGTCAACCTCGAAGAGCTCGTGGGCAGGGGCGAGTTCACCTTCTACGGGGCGCCGCTTCTCGTGAAGGGCGGCAGTGGCTCGCCCGTCAGGGCCTTCGCCGTCCTCGACGAGTAGCCCGCCTGGAACGCCCCGTGACGGGTAGCAGCAACCACGCAAGCGCGCAGGAGATAAGGGACCGGATCGTCGGGGGAGAGGTCTCGGCGGCCGAGGTCATGGCCGCGACCCTCTCCAGGATGGAGTCGCTCGAGCCGACGTTGAACGCCTTCGTCACGCCGACGCCCGAGCGGGCGATGGAGGCCGCGAGGGAGGCGGACCGGCTGCTGGCCGCGGGGGGCGAGCCGGGGGCCCTACACGGCGTCCCGATCTCGGTAAAAGATCTCATCAACATGGGAGGGGTAAGGACGACGTTCGGCTCCCTCACCATGGCGGACAACGTGGTCCGGGACGACGCGCCCTCCGTCGAGCGGGCCCGTGCGGCCGGGGCGTGCGTGATCGGCAAGACCACCACCACCGAGTTCGGCTGCAAGGCCGGCGGCGGCGACAGCCCGCTCTCGGGCGTGACCCGCAACGCCTGGGACCCGTCGAAGACGACCGGGGGCTCCAGCGCGGGGGCCGCCACCTCGGTGGCAGCCGGGGTGACGCCCTTCGCGCTCGGTACCGACGGCGGCGGCTCCATCCGCATACCGTCGTCCCTGTGCGGCGTCTACGGCATAAAGGCACAGTACGGCCGCGTGCCGGTCTTCCCCACGAGCGCAACCCCGACCCTCGGGCATGTAGGCCCGATCTCGCGTTCCGTGCGGGACGCCGCGTTGTTGCTCGGCGTGATCTCCGGCTTCGACGCCCGCGACCCGGCGAGCATCTCCGCGCCCGTCCCGGACTACCTCGCGGCCTGCGAGGCGCCGGTCGACGGGATGCGCGTCGCCTGGAGCCCCACGCTCGGCTACGCGAAGCCCACACCCGAGGTGCTGGAGATCGCCGGGGGGGCCGTCCGCGCCATCGAGGATCTGGGCGTCTCGGTGGGCCTCGTGGAGGAGGTGTTCGCCGACCCGGTCGAGCTGTGGAACGCCGAGTTCTTCGCCGGCGCAGGTACCAGGCTCAAAGACGCCCTGCAAAACTCGCGCGAGCTTCTCGACCCGGCAGTAGCCGACGTCTTGGACGGCGCCCTAGAGGGAACCGTCACCGACTACTATGAGAAGGTCTTCGCGAGGTACGCGTTGCGGGAAGAGGTACGCCAATTTTTCGAGCGGTACGACCTGCTCCTCACGCCTACCCTGCCGGTTCCGGCGTTCGGGGCTGGGGTGAACGTCCCGCCGGAGCTGCCGGACCGCAACGTCGTCTCGTGGGTCTACTACACCTACCCATTCAACCTGACCGGCAACCCGGCGGCGTCTGTCCCCTGCGGCTTCACCGCCGAAGGTTTGCCCGTGGGATTGCAGGTGGTCGCGGGGACGAACCGCGAGGCGGACGTGCTACGCCTGAGCGCGGCCTTCGAGTCGGCGCGGCCCTGGGCGGTCGGCTACCCCGAACCGACGGCCTGATGGCCGTTGGGCGCGCAGTTTTGGCTAGACTTCTTAACGAGAAAGGAGAACAGATTTGACCACCCAGCCGTTGAGCATAGACCGGGCAAAGAGCGCCCGGCGGATCGAGCGCGACATAGAGACTCTCGCCGGGCCGAACTACACGCGCTCGGAGGAGGCGATCCGGCGCTACGCCTACACGCCCGAGTACCGTAACACCCTCGACTACTTTATCGGGGAGCTGGAGGCTTTGGGCTTCGAGCACTACGAGGACCCGGTCGGCACGCTCGTCGCCCGGAACCGGCCCGCGGGAGAGAAGGTCTTCGGCGTCGGCTCCCACTGCGACTCGAACCGCAACGGCGGCAAGTACGACGGCACGATGGGTGTCGTCGCCGCGCTCGAGGTATGCCGCCTGAACGAGGAGATGGGGCTCGGCCTACCCTTGCAGCTCGTCTCGTTCCTGGAGGAAGAGGGCTCGGGATTCGGGCAGATGCTCCTCGGCAGCCGCATCATCGCCCAGAGGGTAAGCGAGGAGGACCTGCGCGAGGGGTTCCACGCGGTGGACGACGGGCGCCCTTTCTGGGAGCACGCCGAGGAGGCAGGCTACAAGCCGGGGCGGTGGCGCAAGGCGATCCACATCCTCGACGACATGATCGGCTGGATCGAGCTCCACATCGAGCAGGCCCGCGTCCTCCAAGATACGGAGAACCGCATAGGCGTGGTCAACGCGATAGCGGGCTACGTGCACGCCGACGTGACCGTCCACGGGAGGAGCGACCACGCGGGGGCCACCCCGATGGACTTCCGCCAGGACGCGGGCCTCGTCGCCGCCGAGTGCATGCTCGAGCTCGAGCGGCTCGCGCGCGAGGCCGGCAAAGGTACCGTGGGCACGGTCGGCGAGATGGAGCTGCGGCCGAACCTCATCAACGCCGTCCCTGGCCGGGCGCGGTTCTCCCTCGACATCCGCGGGGTGGACGAGGACGGCTTCCGCCGCGTCGCCCGCGACATCGCCGCCTTCGCCGAGGAAGCCGCCGAGAGGCGCGGCATGACCGCCGAATACGTCCAGCGCCAGACACTTCCGGCGATGCCGCTCGACGGGCGCGTGGCCGGCGCCCTGGAGGAGTCAGCGGAGGGGAGCGGCGAGCCGTACATGGTCATGCACTCGGGCGCGGCCCACGACACGATGAGCATCGCCGACAGGGTCCCGAGCGCGATGGTCTTCGTCCCGTGCAAGGACGGCATAAGCCACTCGCCTGAGGAGGACGCCGACCCGGCCGACGCTGCTTTAGGGGCCGAGGTCATGCTAAACGCCATAAAGAAGTTCGTGGGAGACGAGAACTAGAGGCGGGGTTCGCCCGCCACGAAAGGAGCGTGAAGAAGATGTCAGTGCTGATAAAGGGTGGTCGGATCGTCACCGCCGCCGACGACTACGTCGGGGACATATTCGTCGAGGACGGGAAGGTCTCGCTTATCGGGGGTTCGCTCGACGTCGAGGCCGACAAGGTCATCGACGCCGCCGGCAAGTACGTGATCCCCGGCGCCATAGACCCCCATACCCACATGGAGATGCCCTTCGGCGGGACCGTCTCCTGCGACGACTTCACCTCGGGGACGACCTCGGCTGCCTTCGGGGGGACGACCACCATCGTGGACTTCTGCCTGCAGCAGCCGGGCCAGAGCCTCCCAGACGCACTCGCGACGTGGCACGAGAAGATAGAGCGGGCCAAGCCCCTCGTCGACGTCGGCTTCCACCTCGCCGTCACCGACCTTAGCGACGGGGGAACGCTGGACGACCTCGCCAAGGCCCCCGAGGAGGGCGTGACGAGCTACAAGCTCTTCATGGCCTACAAGGGCGCGATCATGGTCGACGACGAGACGCTCTTCAAGACTATGCGGGTCGCCTCCGAGACCGGCGCGCTCGTGATGGTCCACGCCGAGAACGGCGACGCCATAGACGTGCTCGTCAAAGAGGCGCTCTCCGAAGGCAAGACCGAGCCAAAGTGGCACGCCGCGACCCGACCGCCGATCACCGAGGGCGAGGCGACAAACCGGGCGATCCAGCTCGCGAGGGTCGCGGGGGCGCCGCTCTACGTAGTCCACGTCTCCTGTGACGAGGCGATAGAGCCGATAGCGCGCGCCCGCACCAACGACTGGCACGCCTGGGGCGAGACCTGCACCCAGTACCTGTTCATAGACGAGACGGCGTTGGATCAACCGAACTTCGAGGGCGCCAAGTACGTCTACACGCCGCCGCCGCGCCCGAAGAAGAACCAGGAACTCCTGTGGCACGCGCTCGCCACCGACGTCCTCTCGGTCGTCTCCACCGACCACTGCCCCTTCAACTGGGACGGCCAGAAGACGCTCGGCAAGGACGACTTCTCCAAGATCCCCAACGGCGGGCCAGGCATCGAGAACCGCCTGCACATGCTCCACCACTTCGGGGTGCGCGAGGGCCGCATCTCGATGCGGAGGTTCGTCGAGCTCGTCTCGACCAACCCGGCGCGGTTCTTCGGGCTGTACCCGAGGAAGGGGACCATCGCCGTCGGGAGCGACGCGGACATCGTAGTCTTCGACCCCGAGAAGCGGCACACGATCTCCGCCGAGACGCACCACACGAACATCGACTACAACCTCTACGAGGGGACAGAGGTCGTCGGCGCCCCCGAGGTGGTGCTCGTGCGCGGGCAGGTGGTCGTCGAGAACGACGAACTCGTCGGCGAGCCCGGCACCGGCCAGTTCGTGAAGCGGGCCCGCTTCGGGCAGGACCTCCGATGAGCGACGACACCGGCCGGATCTACGAGCGCGCCCGACTCGGGCAGAGCATAACGCCCGGCTCGCGCCCTGCCGTGCTAGTCGTGGACTTCAGCCGCGGCTTCACCGACCCCGAGTGCACGATGGGCTCGGACCTCACCAGCGAGGTCGAGGCGACGACCCGCGTCCTCGCCGCCGCGCGCGAGAAGGGCCTGCCCGTCATCTTCACCACCATCGGCTTCGAGCCGAATCTGAAGGACGGCTCCCTCTGGCTCCAGAAGGCGCCCGGCCTCGCCGATCTCCAGGTCGGCGGCAAGTGGGTCGATATAGACCCGCGCCTCGAGCGCGCGGAAGACGAGGTCGTGATCCTGAAGAAGGGGGCGTCGGCCTTCTTCGGCACGAACCTGCCTTCGGTCCTCGTCTCCCAGGGCGTGGACACCATAGTCCTGTGCGGCGCGACGACGAGCGGCTGCATCCGGGCGACGGCCGTCGACCTCTTGCAGTACGGCTACCCCACGCTCGTCCCGCGCGAGTGCGTCGGCGACCGGGCGCAAGGCCCACACGAGGCGAACCTCATCGACATACAGGCCAAGTACGCCGACGTCGTCCCCGTAGAGGACGCCCTCTCCTACCTGGAGGGCGTCGGGGACAGGGTCGGGGCAGCGGAGTAACAGAGACACCGAACGGAGAGAGATGGAGAGCTGGAAAAACCGCAAGACCCTGATCCTGAGCCGAGCCGACATGATGGGCCTCCTGGAGCCCAAGGAGTACAACGACCGCGTCGAGCACGCGTACAGGATGCACGGCGAGGGCCGCTACTACATGGAGCCCAAGGGCCACATCGTCCTGGACAAGTACCCGGGTGAGTGGGAGGTGATGCCCTCCTACATCGAGGAGCCCGAGGCCGCCGCCTGCAAGTGGGTCTCCATCCGCGAGGAGAACCGCGCGAAGTTCGACCTGCCCACGGTGTTCTCTATCCTGATCTACACCCACCCCGAGACCGGCTTCCCCCTCGCCATCTGCGACGGGAGCTACCACACCGTCATGCGCACCGGCTCCGCGGCCGCCGTCTCGGCGAAGCATCTCGCCCGTCCCGACAGCACGTCGCTCGCCATCGTCGGGGCCGGGAACATGGCCGAGGGCGTCCTCGCGACCTGCAACGAGGTCTTCGCCTGGGAAGACGTCCGCGTCTGGAGCCGCTCGCAACAGACCCTCGACGACTTCGTGCGGGAGCAGCAGCCCAGGTACGAGCGCTTCGCGATCCGGGCCTCCACCAACCTCGAAGAGGTGGTGCGCGGCGCCGACGTCGTCGTCACCGTCACGCCCGCACGCGGCCCGATAGTGGAGAGCGCCTGGATTTCCGAGGGCACCCACATCGCGGCCGTAGGTGCCGATAAGGAGGGCGACCAGGAGCTCGACCCCCAAATTCTCACGCGGGCCCGCACCTTCGTCGACGACATCCGCCAGTGTCGGACGGACGGCGAGATCAACGTCCCCTTGAGCGAGGGCATCATCTCGGAGCACGACGTCGCCGGCGAGATCGGCCAGGTCGTCGCCGGCAAGCTCGAAGGCCGCACCTCCGAGGGTGACATCGCGGTCTTCGACTCGACCGGCTTCGCCCTCCAGGACTCGGCGACCGTCCCGCTCGAATACGAGCGCGCGCTCGCCGCCGGCGTCGGCATCGAGAAGAAGATGATCTCGACCTGAAGGGGAGGCTTCGGACTTCGGGTTTCGGGCCTCAGCCGGACGACGCTGCCCACCTACGTCCCCGCCTGGCTTCGTGAACGGGGAGGGCGGGACGGGCGGGCCTCCGGGGACCGACGCGATGTCCGTCATAGGGGAGGCTTTCGCGCCGCTGGCGGGTAGAAGGCTCCTGGACGTCGGCTGCGGCTCCGGCGCGCTTGCGCGCTCACTGTCAAAACGGGGAGCGCGCGTCGCCGGGATAGACCCGAACCCGGAGGCGCTGGAAACCGCCCGCGAGGCGGTCCCGGAGGGAACCTTCCAGGCGGCCCGCGCGGAGGCGTTGCCTTTCGCCGACGCCTCTTTCGACGGCGCCATCTTCCTCAACTCCCTCCACCACGTCCCGCAGCCCGCGATGCACCGGGCCCTGCGGGAGGCGGCCCGCGTCGTCGGGCCGGCGGGGCCCATCGTAGTCGTCGAGCCCCTCGCCGAGGGCTCTTTGTTCCTCGCGCTGCGTCCCGTGGAGGAGGAGACGGAGGTACGCAACGCCGCGCAGGAGGTCATCCGCCAGGCCCTCGAAGATGAAAAGTTCGAGCAGCTGAGGCGCGCCGACTACCTCAGGCGCGAGCGCTTTGAAGGCATCGAGGAGTTTCTCGCGCACGTCGTCGCCGTGGACCCGGCCCGGGCGGCGACGGTAGAGGAGCGCCGCGCCGAGGTCGTGGCCGCCTTCGGGCGCCACGCGCGGGTCGATGAGGACGGAGGCATGACCCTAGAGCAACCCATGCGCGCCCTCGTCCTCAGGACCAAACCTAGGACCTGAAGCCCAGAACCTGAAGCCTCCCTAGTACCGGCCGACGAGCAGGCCGCCGTCGACGACGAGGACCTGTCCTGTGAGGTAGCGAGCGGCGTCCGAGGCGAGGAAGAGTATCACGTCGGCGATGTCCTCGGGCTCGCCGACCCTGCCCATCGGTATGAACTCGGCGGCCTTCTCCAGCCCTTCCGGGCCCAGGGAGTGCTTCTCCGAGAGCGCCTGGGCGGTCCGGATGTAGCCGGGGGCTATGCCGTTGACCTTTATCCCGTCGCGGGCGAGCTCCACGGCGAGGCCGCGCACGAGGCCGACGATGCCGGCCTTGGCGGCCGAGTACTGGACGTGCTCGTCCCACCCGTAAGCGACGCCCATGATGGAGGAGACGGCGATCATGCTCCCTCTCTTCGCCTCCCGCATGGCAGGGGCGGCGGCCCGGCAGACCCGCATGACGCCCTTGAGGTCGATCTCGTGGGTATGGTCCCACTTCTCATCGGTGAGCTCGGTGAGGGGTACCTTGTGGGCGATACCGGCGTTCGCCACCACGCAACCGAACGGCCCATATGCCTCCTCGGCCTCGGAGACAACGCGCTCGACCTCTTCTGTGCTCGTGACGTCAAGGTGGTGGTACTCGGCCGCGCCGCCACGGTCCTCGATCTCCGAGACCACCTTCTGTCCTTCGCCGTCGAGTACGTCGGTCACGACGACCCGATAGCCCGCCCCCGCGAAGGCGCGGGCCGTGGCCGCGCCGATGCCGATACCGGAGCCGGTGATCAGAACTGTCTCACTCGCCGAGCTTTCCACAGGAATCTCGCTCCTCTACGCGGTGTCTTCTTCCGTCCTCACAGCATCACGTCCCCGGAGTTCGGGCCGAGCGTCTGCCCCACGTAGAGCGCGGCCCCCTCGGAGGCGAGGAAGGAGACCGTCTCAGCGACCTCCCAGGGCTCGCCAAAGCGCCCGAGGGGAAGCTCGGCGGCCTTGTTCTGGCGCCACTCCTCCGAGAGGCCGAGGACGAGATCGGTGTTGATCGGGCCCGGCGCCACCGCGTTGACCCTCACCCCCTGGGCCGAGACCTCGCGGGCGAGCGACTTCGTCAGGCCGATGATCCCGGCCTTCGCCGCGCTGTAGTGGCAGAGCTCCACACCCCCGATCTGGCCTAGCTGGGAGGCGACGTTGACGATCACGCCGCGTCCCGCGGCGAGCATCTCCGGGAGCACGGCGCTCGTGCACAGGAACGTCCCGCGCAGGTGGACCCCGATCATGCGGTCGAAGTCCTCCACGGTGAGGTCCACGAAGAGCTTCTGCTGGCCGTAGCCGGCGTTGTTGACCAGGATCTCGACCGGCCCGAATGCCCCCTGCGCCGCCTCCACGATCCTCCTCACGGCCTCCGCGTCCGAGACGTCGCCGGGGGCGCTCGCAGCCTCTCCCCCATATTCCTTTATACCGGCTACGACCTCCTCAGCGTCCGCGCCCCTCAGGTCGTTGACGGCGACGCGCTCCCCGTCCCTTGCCAGCCTCTCGGCGATGGCGCGGCCGATCCCACTTCCAGCCCCCGTGACCAGGGCGACCCGGGAGCGTTCAAGCGCCATCATCAACCTCCTTTCCTGGGCCCACAACTCCGGCGGGGTGGGCCAGATCTGGCCCACCCCGGTTCTTCACCCAATGCCTGCAGCGTTGGTCACGTCACCTGAGCCACCGTGGAATCCGCCTCCGTCACCTCGGACTGACGCGGGTCCTTCACGTCGCGGGTGCCAAGCATGAGGAAGCCCGACACGAACGTCGCGACGGCGCCGGCAAGAAAGGCGGTAAGCACCACGCTCAGTCCTATGCCGGTGAACGGGCTGAACAGGGCCGACCCGACGATCGCGCCCGCCGGGCCCATGGCGTTGACGAACGATGAACCCGTACCGCGCACCCGGGTCGGGAAAGACTCGCCCATGAAGAACAGCAGCGCCGCGTAGGGCCCAATTATGAAGAAGAGGCCGGCGGTGTACATCGTCAGCACGAAGGCGGTCGAATCGGGCCCGAACAGCATCAAGGTGTAGGCTACGGACGATATTAACCAGCCGCCGGCGATGGTCAGGCGCCGCCCGAGGCGGTCTCCGACGAACCCGTGGCAGAGGTAGCCGATGTAAGCGGCCGCATTGGAGATGACGAGAATGATCAGCGAGCTGGAGAACTCCACCCCCTTGCCCTCCGTGAGCACGGTGGTGCCTAGGACGGCGAAGACCTGGATGCCGATCCAGTTGCACAGCATGGCCAGGCTGATAAAGATGGTGTGCTTCCTGAGGTCGGGCTCGAAGAGCTGCTTAAAGGTCGACTCTTCCGAGTGGTGGACGTCTATGTCAAAGCCCCGTCCGAACTCGACGGCCTCCTCGTGACGACCGTCTTTCTCCAACTTCTTGACGTACTTCATGGCCTGGAACTTCGGGGATTCCCGAAGCTTGATGGCGAGGACGGCGATCACGATCGCCGGGAAAGTGGCGACCAGGAAGGTGTTGCGCCACCCGATGGCAGGCAACAGCACTGCGGACAACGCCGCCCCAAGCAATACCCCGATCGGCCAGCCGCCCTGCACGAGGCTGTAGATGAACCCCCGCCGCGGGTGGTTACCGTACATCTCGTTGAGGTAGGTTGCGTTCACCGCCTGCTCGGAGTAGCCGAGACCGGAGAAGGTCCGCACTACGCTCATGTAGACTCCCGCTAACGACGCAGGGGCCAGGGCCGTGAGGCCGGAGCTTAGGGCCGCGCCGATGGTGGCGATGACCAGAGACGGTTTCCGGCCCAGATAGTCGAGCATCGGTCCGACCATGAGGGCAACGATGATGGTCCCGATCGCAATGAGGGTTACGATGAAGGTGCCGAACGAGGTCGACCAGCCAAACTCATCGGAGATGACCGGAAGTAGCGCCCCGAACAGCGTGTAGTCGTAGACGGAGAAGACCCACGCCAAAAAGCAGACGACCGAGGAGTAAATCAGGGTCTTATTGGTAATGTTGGTGTCGATTGCCGGGGCGTCGGAAGGCGTCCTGCTCGGATTTCCGGCAGAGCCTTCTCCCCCGCTACCTGGACGGTCAGCCATCTTTGCACTCCTCCTTGTCTAGTCCCTCACCGCTCAATAGTCCGGCGCCACGCGTGCTTTGCTCCACCGCACCAGACACCCAAATGGCAAGATAGCCAAACCACGTTAATTTGTCAAACAAATACTTTCACGGGCTGCCAGTTTCCCGCTTCAGCTGGCTTGCCACTACGGCGGATGTCTCGCTTCTACGGTTGGGTTTCTTGCGTTACATCGCCGCCCTGTTCCCCGAGGCGGGCTTGCGGATCGGGAGACGAGGAAAAGTCACACAGACAAAGAATGCCGGCACGCTTACGGTGAATTAGCGGTTACCTCGGATATAGTATTGTGAACACTTCGAGAGAATGGACGGATGACAGGAGATGGCTTGGATGCGACGCGGAAAGCTGGCAAGACGTACGAACGGATAATCCAACATATTCGGGGTGAGATCTCTTCCAGGAAGCTACGCCCGGGGGACAGGCTGCAGCCGGAGGCAGATCTGGCCCGATCCCTCGGGGTCAGCCGGCCGACGGTGCGGGAGGCGCTAAAGGTGTTGGAGTCACAGAACGTCCTGAGGAGCTCGACGGGTCCCACGGGCGGGACGTTTGTCGGAGCCATAAACGGAACGGGCGTTGCAGAGTATCTGAAGGACTCCATTTCTCTGTTGCTAGACGTGGACGAGCTTACGCTCGAGGAGTTGTGGGAAGCCCGAGGGGTTACGGACGTGCCGGCTGCGGAGCTGGCCGCCGTCCGGCGTACGGAGCACGACAGGTTCGTGATCGCAAGGACCGTAGAGATGGACGAGCTCAAGGAGGGCGTCGCCATAGTCTCGGACATCGCTTTCCACAAGGCGGTCGCGGAAGCGTCCAAGAACAGGATGCTGAGCCTGTTTGCTAGTTCGATCCACATGACCTTGAAGACGCTGGCGGAACGCTACGTCATACCGGAGGATGTCCTGCCCGAGGTCAAGCGTATCTCCCAGAAACAGCACCGCCTTATATACGAGGCCATCTCCGAACAGGACGGGCCCCTGGCCGCGTCTCGAATGCGGGAGCATTTGCAGCTGTCTTTCGCGGTCTACGAGCGGGCCATGCCCAAAAACGGATCGTCTGCCGGAATCAGCGAGCAACCGCCGGACGGGGCTACACGGTCCAAGACAGGCCGTCTCGACCGCCGGCTGCGGTAGCGGCGCGCGCATGAGGAAGCCGAGTTTGCGCGGAGTCCGGACCCCGCACCCGACTTACCGGACTCCAACTCCCGAACGAGGAACTCGTGGGGCTCTCGGCACTTCCTTTGCGTTGACTCGTCCAGGATAAGCGTGGAAGAGTTGGTGACCTCGGTTCTCGCGTACGCTCTATGGCCCTTGCTAACCCTCGCAATAGTGGTCCTCTGGACTGCGGCGGCGTTGGACATCTTGCGCCACAAGCGCCAGGGGACGTTCACCAACACCGGATTGCTGGGCATGGCCGCTGTCGTTTCGGTCGTCGCGGGCATCGCGGTCTCCGGCGTCTTTGCGGTCTTCGCCGGGCAGTGGTCCGAAGCTGTGTCGAGGGCGAGTGCCGACGGGACCCGGGCCAGCACGCTGGTGGGCGAAGGTCCGAGGCGTGCCTACATCTTCAGCTTCGGCCTGGAGAACGCTTCTTACGGACCATCGCTCGATTCGGCGGGCAAGAATAGAAGCGAGAACCGCTTATCTCGCTGAGTTTGGTGGTTCTGGAGCCGAGACGGATGGCCGAAGGCAAGCGCGTTGTGGAACAGTGGAAGCCACGAACCTACTGTGCGCCACGGAGTCTGCACCCCGGACTGGCTCAGAACCCCACTACCTTCGTCTTGGACACCTTGAGCACCGCTTCGAAGATTGGGGCGGCGGAACCTCGGACGGGGTCGTCGGGCGGCCTCGTCTCGTCGGCTACCTGCCCGAAGAATCCGTCGGCCTCAGCTTCTCCCAAGCCCTCGTTGTCGAGGCTCACAGCGGCTACGGAGGCGGGCTTGACGAGGGTCGAGACTTCCTCCTAAAGGCGAGTGACTTACGTCGGATTGCAAGCCGAGGAGCGGCTTGGGCTCCTAGATGGATGACTCCCTTCTCTCCCCAAAATTTGAGGGAACACCGTCCACCGCAAGGCGGAGCCAGCGTGCCTCGAACCGATCCCAGAGCTTCTCCTCCGGACGGTCCGTGTGGCTGACGGGCAGCCGGACGACCTCATGCGGACCGTCGAGGTGGTTGGCGATGGCATATACGGTGGGGGCCGGGACCACGTCGTCCTCCAGGCCAAGACCGATGAGGGTAGGACATTCAATGGCCGCGGCGTGATTCATCGTGTCGAAGTAGGAGAGGACGACCATCACCTCCTCGTCGCGTTCGGGGTGCGCCTCCAGGTAGCGATTGATCTCCTGCCCCGATCCCGCCTCCACGAGGAATCGCCGGCCCTCGATCCACCCGAAGCTCGGCACCGCCAAGGCGAGGAGGTCCGCGACTTGCATGACGGACTGGGCCATCACGGCCAGCCCTCCGGCGAAGCTCGTGCCATTCAAGACCGTGCGGGAGACCAGGGGCCCCAGTATCTCCGTACCAGCCTCGACCGCACGCATGTAGTCGCACACGGCTCCGCGCAGGACGCACTCCGCGGGGGATTCGATGCCGGTCAGAACGTACCCCCACGGCGATCGGGCCGGTAGCGCGTCACCAGAGCGCCCGTATCCTCGCGCTTCCACGCCGACCACGTTCACGCCCGTCCTCGCCCAGTGCCACATCAGATCGAGCCCGCCGCCGTATCCGTGGCCGTGCACCACCAGCGGCCGCGGGACATCGTCTTTCCACCGGATCGCGTACCCCGAGACGCGCGCCCCTCCCAAAGAGCAAAAGGTCAACCTCTCAAACCCGAGAGTGGACTCTCCCGATTCTAGCGGCTCGCGAGAGAGGGCGGGTGAGACCCCCGCAAGCTCTGTTCGAGTCCTCTCCCAAAACGACTCGAAGTCCGGTGGACGCCTTAGCGGCGGACGCGGTCGTTCACCGTGTCCCCCGTTCTGCTCCTTGCCAGGCCGATCGAAAGGGGCTGTCACGGCGAGGATCGGAAGCCTTCTCTACCTTTGTCCGCCAGCCGTACGGCTCCGCGGACGTAGTCCCGAAAACATTCGTAGACGTATCCATCGACGAACTCGCGCAGCGCGCGGCCGTCGATACTCTCGCCGAGGTGTTCCGAAAGCTTGATTGGTTCGTGCACGATCGCGGCGGTTCGCGTGCGCGTCAACCTCTTGTCGAAGTTGGCGACGGCGATCGGGACTATTAGGGGCTCGGGCCGCACGTTGGCCGCCAGGTGGAAGGCACCGGTCTTGAAAGGTAGGGGCGAGTTCTCCGTCTCGGTGCTCGTCCCCTCGGGGCAAATGACAACATTTCTGCCATTTTTCAGGTGCTCCCTCGCGGCTTCCAGGAACAGCCTGCGACGATGCTCGGACGAGACGTGCGGGTCGTCTGCGGGATCCACGTATCCCGAGTAGACGTAGATGTAGCCGAGCCGGTCGTAAAACTTCTGGTGCCCGTATTCGCCGGGATCAGACTTCCTCACGACGCGTACGGGTGCTCGGCCGTACTTTTTGAGCAAGATCATGGACGCGACGAAGTGGGTATCGAGCGTGAGGATAAAGTCGTTGGGGAGGAGGTTGTCCAGGTGGTTGGAGAGGTGGTTCATGACGAATATATGCCCCGGCGCGTCGGGTAGGTTCTCTTCCCCGCGGATGACGTAGTCGGTATCCTCGAAGAGCTCGGCGAACGCTTCGCAACTCCGGTACCGAAGCTCCTCGGGACTCACCGTGGGGGTCGCCCCTGCCACCAATTCGTAGGTCGTCTGCAGCTGCCGGAAGATCTTCACCTCGCGCCAGACCTCGTCCAGTAGGTCCGCTATCTGGGCGGCCAGCTCCCGCTCCACCTCGTCGCCTTCCGCCTTCACCACCTCCAGGGTGTGGTAGGCGTCGTCCACGGTGAGGCGATTCTCCAAGTAATGGGGGATCTTGTGCAGGGGAGATGTGACGCTCAGGGTAGCGGCGTTCTGGTTCAAGAGGGCGCGGACTGTCTGCGGCACGTTCCCGTAGCGGGCGGCTACCAGACGCGTTCGTGTCATTCGCAAGTGGTTCCCGATGAGCCAGAGGATGCGGCGCATGAACTTCAGACCGAAATCGGGCCGCTCCTTCGCGTACGCTTCGAAGAGCTCCCGATCCAGCACCAGCATCTCCGTCCGCTCCAGAGCCGTCGCGGTCGCCCTGTAGAGGTGTGGCTCCACGATCGAGGCCCACCCTACCGGGTAGCCCTGATGGCCCACGATGTGGGACGGCACCTGCCCCTCGACCTCGGGGCCCAGCTCCTCGTTGAGCGCCATCTCTTCCCCGGCCTTGCGAAAGGAGAGCTCGATCTTGCCCTCCGCGAGCACGTAGAAGCTCGTAGCGGGCTCGCCCTGAACGATGACCCGCTCGCCCGGCCCGAAGGTGCATCTTCGGGCGCGGCTGGCGAAGTACTCGAGGTGCTCATCTTCTAACCCCTCGAAGAACGAGGATCTCCGGACGAGCTCCAGTTCCTTGCTCACCGGGGCGCTCACAGCTCGGCTGGCACGATCGGCGAATCGAGGAACGTAACGGCCCCCTCGAGCCGGGTGTCCACGGTGGTCGCAACCTTTTTGAGGATCTTATAGCCGAGGTACGCGTCTTCCTCGAATACGATATCGAAGGTATCGCGCGGAATCCGGAGCAACTCGCTCGCTTCCTCGCAGCGCACCGAAGAAGTGTAGCGGTAAGGGGCCATGAATGCCGACCATCCGACGAGACTCCCCTTGTCCCGCTGCACCCCCACCAGGAGGTCGCCCACCTCCTCGAAATGCACCAAGATATGCACTGCCCCGGAGAGCAGGAAGTAGACCGACCGCGCCTCGTCGTTCTGGCGCACCACCATCGCGCCCTGCTCCAGCTGCCTCCTCGTAGCCGACCTCGCGAGACGCCGGAGAGCCCACCCCGACACGTTCTCGAAGAAGGCGAGCCCGGCAAGTTCCTCGGGCGTTACCCTCGTCTTGTCGCTTGCGCGCAACCCCGCGGTCGCCTCACCCTTCTGGACCGTCCGTAGCTTTTTCTTGCTCAACTCCCACCCCACAAACAGGCGTCAGTAACCTTTGAGCAGGAATCTTATAGCAGACCGTGTCAAGGGGCCAATATCCGCACGGGGTCAGCCGCTTCTCCTGGCAAGGTACACGCCAAGGAGGATAATCACACCGCCGACGATCTTCTCGACCCCAAGGCTCTCTCCAAAGAAGACGATGCCCGAGGCGACCCCAGTGGCGGTGATCAGATACTGGTAGACCAAGACCCGATTGGCCCCGATGCGGGACACGCCGGTTTGCCAGGCCGAGAAAGAGAAGGCGGTGGCGAAGATCGCGGAGAAGGCCACGGCCGCCCATGCTCCGGCCCCGACGCTTTCCCACTCCAAACCGGTAAGGTAGTGAGAAGAGAGCAGTAAGAGGATTAATCCGCCGAAGAGCAAGGAGTATGTCGCCACCGTCAGCGGCGAGTGACGCGCCAGCACGGGCATCGACAGCACGGTGTAGCTCCCGAACGCCATCGCCGCCAGGAGCACGAAGAGATCCCCGGCGAGGCTCGTCCCCTTGGTTCCGAGCCCCTCGAAAAAAACGACAAAGACGCCGAAAATCGAGAGCCCCACCCCCGCGACGCCCCTCCACGCGGGCCTCTCCAGCCCGAGCATCAGGCCGAGGAGCAGTCCCCAGATAGGGGCGGTGGCAAAGATAAGGCCGGTGTTGGCGGCGCTGGTCATGCTCACACCGAAGGTGAAGGCCGTCTGGCCGATCGCCACCCCGAGGCACCCCAAGCCCACCACGGGGAGAAGATCTCCCAGTTTGAGCCTGTCGTCCGGCTTCACAATGCGCAGAAGGCAGTACATCAGGATACCGCCCGTCGTGAAGCGGAGGGCCACGATGAGCAGAGGAGGCAAGAACTCGGCCGCATACTTCGTGGTAGCGTAGTTGAGACCCCAAAAGACGGCTGCCAGTATCAGAGAGACTTCCGTGAAGATGGCCATTTTTTGCTGCTCCATCATGGAACAGGATTGTACGCAAACGTCGCTTTTGCGTAGGGACAGATCCCCAAACACCGGGAGCGGGGTCTCCCGCGGCACGATCCGGTACTGGAACGGCGCCTCTTCGCTCAGGTCCGCCACGAGCTCGACGTATGGGAGGCCGGAGCCGTCCTCGCCGTCGTGGACCTCATCCTCTATTCCGTGCTTGCGCAACTCTTCGCCCACTTCGGTCAGAGCCGGAAGCGCTACCTCGGGGAGAAACGCCGAGGCCATCTCTTGATCCGGAAAGCTCATGCCGCGTCTCAGGCGCTGCCTCCAGGTTAGCGCTATCGTCCGGGCGCCGTCCGGATCGTTGTGACGTCCGGACAACTGCGCGGGCAGGCTGTGACGCTGGCTGTCCTTGTACAAGCCGAACATGAGCAAGACCATCACGAACGCAAACGGCAGACCCGTGACGATCGTGGAGTTCTGGAGCGCCGTTATCCCGCCGACTATGAGCATCGCCAAGGTGAGCAAACCGGTGGCGACCGCCCAGAAGATCCGGATCGGGTTGGAGGCGTCGTCGCGGGGTGCTTGCGGTACGAGGTGAGGTTACCCATCACGAGGGCTCCT
The DNA here is from genome assembly GCA_036520255.1 of Rubrobacter sp. GTDB lineage: Bacteria > Actinomycetota > Rubrobacteria > Rubrobacterales > Rubrobacteraceae > Rubrobacter_D. The sequence goes on from DATDKB010000391.1 coordinate 18,834, forward strand.
GAGGCGGCGGAGGTGATGTAGAAGAGCAGCCCGACGATGGTGGCGATCGAGGCGACCAGCGGGAAGGCGGGGAACTCCTGGAGCAGGGTGTAGAAGCCCTGCTGGGGTTGGTTCATCGCGATCTCGCGGAAGCGCTCATCGCCGCTCCTGGTAATCTCGATGGCGCTGTTGCCGAAGATCGAGACCCACATCAGGACGTACACGAACGGGATGATGAGCGTCCCGGCGACGAACTGTCGGATCGTGCGGCCCCGGGAGATGCGGGCTAGGAACAGCCCGACGAAGGAGGCCCAGGCTATCTACCAGGCCCAGAAAAACAGCGTCCAGCCGTTGAGCCATTCTGTGGGTCTGTCATGCGAACGTCTGCATGGTGAGCTCCCCAAAGCGGCTCATGGAGTCGCCGACGTTGAGCGCGAACGCGTTCAGCAAGAGCACGGTCTCGCCGGAGAGCCGGACAAAAAGCCGGCCAGCCCCAGCGCGAGCAAAACGGTAAGCTCCGAAAGCCGCCGGATGCCCATGTCGACCCCGCTGATGGCCGAGATAGTCGCCACGGCCACGGCGATCACGAGGAGCCCGATCTGCACGGCCAGGCTCTCGGGGATGCCGAAGAGGAGCTTCGGGCCGAAGTTGAGCTGGACCACGCCGATCCCCAACGGGGTAGCGATGCCGAAGATGGTGTCGAGGACCGCGGCGCGGTCAACAACGTGACCGAGCGGACCGTAGATGCGCCTGCCAAAGATGGGATACAGCGCCGACCGGATGCTCAGGGGCAGGTTCATCCGGAAGACGAAGTGTGCCAGCGCGATCCCCATTAGCAAGTACATCCCCCAACCGGTGATGCAGTAGTGGAAGGGCGTCCACACCGTCGCCGCCCTGGCCGGCGGGCGGGACGAGATACTGGGTGACGGGCTCGGCGAACGCGAACAACATCGGATCGGTGCCGATGCCGGCGGCGAACAACATCGCGGCCCTGGAGAAGATGCTGAAGTCGGGCTCGTAATGCTCCGGTCCTAGCGTGACTTTCCCGTATCGGGAGAGCGCAGGGAAGATGACGAACGCCAGGAACGCCGTCGTGACCAGGATGTAGAACCAGCCGAACCACTCAGAGATCCACCCGACCAGTACCCCGATGGTCCCGGCCGCGCCCTCCGGGCTGATGATCGCTCACAACGCTATCGCGACGACGCCCGCGGCGGACCCGAAGAAGACGACCGGGTTGATACGGGTGCCACGCGAACCTTGTTCCTCGGGTTGTCTCGTCTCGCTAGTAGAGTTAGTCCCCCGTCGCTTAGTCACAGGTCGTCTGGCAAACACGGTGCGCGATCACCATAACAGCGGTAGTAAAGCACATCTGACAATGCGAACCAGTGTCGAGCGGGGAGCTGGAACGCGTAGCGGCACCAGCGTGGTCCTGCAGCATCAGCCAGGCCGCTCCCGAGTTGCCGTTCCGCTGTAACGAGGTCGAGGGGAGATGATAGATCACCTCCTGATATCGAGGGGGTCCGCTACAACAGGGGTTCGGAAATCCACAACGAACTCTTGCACGATGAGCCAGCAGCGTTCGCCATCGACGTGAAGCACTCGGAGAGCGACCGTGCCCCGGTCGTCGCACGGTTCGACCTGCCGCAGGACTGAAGAGATAAACGCAGGGCCAGGGGCTTTTGTGTGCCCCTGGCCCTGCGTCCGTTTCCGTTTGCCCCTCGCCCCGACTTCGTTCGGATGGTTCTACGCCGGGTGGTTTCGCTGCGCGATGCCCGATGCGCGTGTTAGGGGTCCTGGGCTGCGGCAGCCGGCGCTCACTTCAAGGGGTCATGGCCCCAGTTCATCAGGGAGTAGCGCCACTTGGAGTCCTCGACGTTCTGCTTTTTCGGGCCCTGTCCCAGGTGACGGTGGACGTAGCTCGTTACATTGTTCATGTGTTCCAAGTCGTCGTCGGTGTATTCGGATTTTTTCTTGTTCTTGATCTCGACGATCCTACGCCCCGACTCGTGCCCCTTTGACTCGCCTTTGCCCTGGCCGACCGACTTCGACTCGTCGGTCCGGAGCCACTCTTCCAGCTCCTTCGGGGTCATGTTGACCGCGTCCTCGAACTCCTCGATCGTCTGCTGCCTGTCGTCCTTGGCCATAGCTTTCTCCTCAGGCCTTGCTCAGTGAGTCGGGCTTGTGGGCCGACTCCTTGCCGCTCTTTTCGCTCTCTATGAGGTAACGCGGGTCGTCCTCGGAGGCGTTTATCTTCTGACCGCCGACCGCCGTCGAGGAAGTAAGCTTCTTCTTTACCTTGCCCCGCGTCTTCCCCTGCGGGGTGTTCCACTGCACCTGATCACCCTGCTCGAACTCCTGCGCCACAACGTCTCCTTCCCTGGCTTGCTGACGTGGTGCTTGCCGGTTTCCTACAGCTTGCCCTCCAGCGCTTCTACGAGCGTCTTGCGGTTTTTGTGCTGCTTTTCGTAGGCGAGGAGGTCCTGTATCTCGTCTTTCGAAAGGCCCTTCGCCTTCTTCTCTACCTCCTCCACACCGAGGTCGTCGTAGCCTTTGAGCGGCAAGGTGGCGGCCTCTTTGCGGGCCTGCTTCGCCTCGTCGGTGTTGGAGACGTACTGCTGGCCCTGTTTCGAGCCCTCGCGCTTCTTCCGTTCGGTCTCCTCTTTCTCCTCCTCGTTCATGTTCTCCCAGGCTTTCTTGGGCAGGTAGCGTTTGGTCTCGCCGTTATCCTGGCGGGCGTCGGCGTCGCCTTCTTTGGTCTGCCAATCCTCTTCGGTCCACTCCTCGAGGTCCTTCTGGGACTGGTTCTTCTCGCCCTTGTAACCGCCGCCCTGCTTCTCGTACTCTTGGGTGAGGAGCTGCGACTTGCGGGCCGACCACTGGCCCTCCTTGCCGCCCTTGTCTGAGGCTTTGATCTCCTCCTTGATCCTCTCCCTAAGCTCCGGGTGCGTGTACTTCTCCTCGTAATCCTGCTTCGCCATTTGTTCCTCCTTGCCCGTCTAAACGCCGTGGGGTTTTCTTGACTGCCCACGTCAGGCACGCGATGACATCCATGTGCCTGACCCGCCAGCGAAAGTCCGGCGGTGCCCGTTGATCCTTCCGCCAGTACGAATACCCCAGTCGCCTACCGGTACCCGTATGTCCTGACACAAGCTTGCGGGCGCACGGACAAAAATTGGTCCGAAAGTTGCAGATAGTCGCCCTTCTAGCGGAGTTTAAAGCGCGGGGTTCGAGGTAATGTTCTTTACCAGATAGGCATTCACGAGCGAGGAGGAACAAATGGCCAAGGACCACGGACCAAGCATCAAGGACGACGAGCAGTACGAGAAGCTGCGTGAAGAGGGGGCGAGCAAGGAGAAGGCGGCCAGGATCGCCAACACAGACCGCCAGACCGCGGGTGAGCGCGGTGGCCAATCGCCCAGGTACGAGGAGCATTCCAGGGAGGACCTCGAAAAGCGAGCCAGGGAACTCGGCATCGAGGGACGCTCGAAGATGAACAAGGACGAGCTCATCGACGCACTACGCGATCGTTAGTGCGGTCTGCAGGGCCGCAGCGAGGGCGGTTTGCGAACCGACCCTCCACAAGCGCCATCCTAAGGGAGTAGCTCGACCTTGATCCAACCGGGTTGCCGCTGGTCGAATGCCTCGTACGCCTCTATGGGCCCGGTGGCCGGTTCACTTTGGGTGAGTATCTCCGTCGGGTCGAGCGCGCCGGTGGCGATGAGGCCGACGAGCCCTCCTCGACGACCCCGACGCCCTCGTGGCCGGGGATCGTGCCCTCTTTCATACCCGCCATCGTGCCCCTGATCATGTGCAGGTCCGTGCCGCAGATCGCGCTCGAGGTCAGCCGGACTACGGCATCCGTCGGCTCCTGTATCGTCGGCTCGGGCACCTCGTCGAGCCTTATGTCGCCGACGCCGTGGAAAACTACCGCCTCCTCCTAACCGTAGATGGCCTTGTAGCTGCCGCTCTGAATTTCGCCGTCGGCAACCATGACGTAGTCGTCCCTTATGGGCCTGCCTTCGATGAAGGCCATCAGGCTGTCGTGGATGCCCGAGGCATATCGCTTCTGGGCTTCGAGCGTGGTGCCCGAGACGTGCGGGGTCATGGCGTGGTTCGGCATCGTGCGCCACGGGTGGTCGGGCGGGGCCGGCTGGGGATCCCAGACGTCTCCGGCGTAGCCGCCGAGGTGTCCCTCTTCGAGGGCCTCGACGAGCGCATCCTTCTCTACTATAGCCCCGCGGGCGATGTTGACGAGGTAGGCGCCCCGCTTCATGTTGAAGAGCGTCTCCCTGTCGAAGAGGCCTTCCGTCTCGGGTGTGAGCGGAGCGGCTATAACGATGACGTCACACTCGGCGGTCATCTCGTTCAGGGTCGCGTAGCGGATGCCCAGGGAGAGTTCCTCGACGGTGCCGAGGCGGGAGCGTTTGTAGTAAAGCATTTTCACGTCGAAGGGCTTCAGCCGGGCGGCGATGAGCTGCCCGATCTGGCCGGCGCCGTAGATGCCTACGGTCTTCCCTTCGAGGTCGTGGGAGCCGGCGGCGATCTCGCCTATGCTCCAGCCACCTTCGATGATGTCGTTGTAGGCGGGAATAAAGTTGCGGACGAGAACCAGGATCTGCATGGCGGCGTGCTCAGCGACGCTGACGGTGTTGGAACCTGTGATCTCGGCCACCGTTATGCCACGCTCTGCGGCCTCCCCGAGGTCCACGTGATCCGATCCTACCCCGGCCGTGAGGATGAGCTTGAGGTTCGATGCCTCGCCCAGCATCTCTTTGGTGACGTAGACCGGCCAGAAGGGCGTCGTGATGAGCACGTCCGCGTCGCGCAGGTCCTCGAGCAAAGCCTCGCCTTCCCTCTCGGTGGTCGAGACTAGCTCGTGCCCCTCTTCTTCTAGCGGCTCCCTTAAACCCAGCGCGTTCTCCGCGCAGCCGAGCACCTCGGGGTTGTCGGCGGCGGAACCGCCGGGGTAGAGGACGGCGACTACCTTCATACGCCCTCGCTCTGGTTCGTGATGGTCTGTCGCTCGGGTACGATCCAGAGCATCACCCTTTCGCTCTTTATGTCGTCCGGGTCGTAGTCCTGACCGTGGTACTTCTGCGAGAGTTCGTCTATATGGTCGCGGGCTTCCTGGCCCCTCACGATCTCGACGACCCTGCCGCGGGCCTCGGCGTAATGGTAAGGGTCCTGCTCGTTGCGGATCGTCAACGTTACCCTCGGGTCCCGCTCTATATTCTTGAACTTCTGGCGGTGAACCTCGGTGTTGACCACCAGCCGCTCACCGTCGGTGTGGACCCAGATCAGCTGAGTCTGGAAGTTGCCGCCGGGAAGCGCCGTGGTGATCGAACCGTAGTTCGCACCCCGTGCCAGCTTCACGGTGGCCGGATGCAACTCCGGTCCGTTCTTCGTGTCAGCCACACAAACCTCCTCTAGCTCGCCTCGAACCAAGCTTTACCCACAACACAAGGCTTCCAAAGGAGATTGCTAGACCGACGCGGGGAAATGGCCCGATTTATGTAGTATGCGCCGCCCGAGGACGAAGGACCTGCATCTTGGCCGGGCGAGATCCTGCCCCGTAGAGTGTCCGCAGCGTGGTCGACCCCGACGGGTTCCCTCGCATCCGTTACAGCGGGACAGGTTCGAGCCAGGAAGCCCCCGCGGCTTCTCCGGCTCGTGCGGCAAACGGACGTTCGAAACGGCTAGCCGGCACGCCCCCTCCAGCCTCGTCACGAAAAGAGCCTCTACCAGCGGCGTCCAAGGCTCCTGGGGATGATCCACTCCAGAAAGTCTTCGCGGTTCAAGCCGGGGAGTTCCGCGTTATCACCATCGAAAATTTCTATAGAGAGATCGAGGGCCACAAGCCCCACGCCCTGGTAAAGCCCCCAGAGCACGGACGCCAGCTCTTCGGTGGAGGCCTCGTGTACCTCCCAACCGAGCTCGCGCGCCCCCTTCGGCCACGAGAACAGCTCGGCCTCGTCCTCCCCGCTGAAGACGGGCAGCGTGTCCCCACCATCCAGGGTGAGCACCTCCAACGGGCCGTTGACGTTCCTCGCGACCAGCCACCAGAACGACCGTGACAGACTGCTCGAACGCCTATAAGCCTCTCTTTGCCCGGTCAACACCCGCTTCTCCGTTCCACTCGTCGCTCAACCAGCTAGAAGAGCTGCCCACGCAGCACGAACCCAGTTCGCCCGTTCCATCGTCGCGGCCCCCACTTGGCCGCACCGGCCGATGCGTTGCATACACCCGTCGTCTTGCACGACGGCAAGAGTCAGGTCGCTAGCCTGACACAAGATGGATCGCGCCTTCTTCGACGCCCGGTATCCCCTCGTCCGCCGACCTCTACGCCTTTATGATGCCATCGTCGTCCCTGCCTGACATACACACTTCAGGCCATTTTTGGCGCGGCGCACCGATCGAAGCTTCCTTCGTCTCGGCCTGAACGTTTCTCGCCGAGAAGACCGGTACAGGGAAGCGAGAGCATCCATCCTCGGGGCCGTCATGGCCACGGTCGTTCAGGCGATCCTTCTTGGCGGGGTGGCCTCTCCGCATGCTGCTCGACGGGACCACCGCAGTGTGGTCGCAGGCTCACACCTCGCCCTGCTCTTCTGCGCGGCGGTAGGCGCGGTATTTGTGTGGATAACCGGGCGCGGCGGCAGGCTGGTACCTACCGCCGTCGATGGCGTGGAGAGGCTGGATGGGTACTTCGCCCGCTACCTGCCGCAGGTATATCTGAGCGGGTTCGTGGGCTCTAGGCTGGTGAGGGTTCGCGCTCCATGAACTCCTTCGGGGTGTAGCGTTTGATCCACTCGCGGTACTCGCTCACTTCGCGCTTGGCGCGTTCGTCGTCCCAACCTAGGTGCTTGACGGCGACCTCTGCGGCGGCTTCGACGCTGTCGAGGGCGACCTTCGGACCGTAGCCCGCCATCGTGCGCCTCAGGAGCACGTCGGAAAGGGTCTGGGCCATCTCCTCGCGGAAGGCCCAGATGACTTCCGCCCCGATGAGGGCCGTCTCGACGCTCTCTATCGGGGAGAGGGGCGTGAGGAGATCCGGGTCGTCTTCGCCGAGCGCAAGGACCTCGGCGGCCCTGACACCGTAGAGCTTGAGGAGCCTGTCGCGGAGCACGTCCGGTATTGTGCTCGCGGCCTTGAACCCGGCCACGAAGGCCCCAAAGTCCGAGGTCTCGCTCCCCGGTAGAGGCGTCTTGCGCGACGTGCTCTTCGGACCCTTCCTATCCAGCTTCTTGAAAACGGCGTCTGTGGTCTGGCGGCTCAGGTTCAGGTAGGTGGTCAACTTGCCGCCGATGATGGAGAGCAAACCCCCGACCTGCGGCAGCTCGGCGCTCTGACTCTTGACCTTGCCGCCAGCGGCGGAGCCTCCCTTCGCGTGATCGAAGACTACGTGGCTGCGGGTGACGCCGCCTGTTTCGCCTTCCGGGTTGTAAGGGAGCGGTCTCACCCCGGAGTAGGTGAACAGCACGTCGTCGCGGGTGAGTCCGGCCTCTGGGATCACGTAGTTCGTCTCGTCGAGGAGGTATTGGATCTCCTCCTCGCTCGCTTTGACGTAGTCGAGGTCCTCTTCGTAACGGAGGTCGGTCGTGCCGATGAGATACCGTCCGTTCCACGGCACGATAAAGTAGGGCCTCCCGTCCTTGCGCGCCTCGACGTAGAGCGCCTCGCCCTTCGGAGCCCCGGGGAATGCGTCAACGACAAGGTGGCTGCCCTTGGTGCCGCCCATGAAGCGCCCGACGTTCTCGTCGGTGCCTGGCTGCTGAAGGTCGGCGAGCACCTCGTCCACCCAGGGGCCTGCGACGTTTACCGTGACGGGGGCCCGGGCCGTGTGGCTCTCGCCGCTTAGCACATCGGTGAACTCCACGCCCTTCACGTCGTTGTTCGCGATGATCAGGCGTTCCACGTTGGCGTACGTGACGATGGTCGCGCCATGGTCGCGGGCGGAGATTGCGTTTTCCACGGCCACTCTTTCGGCGTACTCGACCTGCGCGTCGTAGTAGAAGGCCGCGGCTTTCAGGCCTTCGGGGTTGAGGCCGGGCTCGCGATCTTCGACTTTCTTGCGGCTGAGCATCTTGTGCCGGTCCATGCTCTTGTCGTAGGAGAGCGTGTCGTAGAGGTTCATGCCGAGACGGATGAGGAGCGGTCCGTGGGCGTACCTGTCGTAGATGGGAACGAGGAAGCCTAAGGGTTTGACCAAGTGCGGCGCGATATGCAGTAGCGCCTCCCTGTCCCTCAAAGACTCTCTAACGAGCGCGAACTCGTAGTGTTCCAGGTAGCGGAGTCCGCCGTGGATCAGGCGCGTGGCCCACTGCGTGGTCCCGCTTGAGATGTCGCCCTTGTCTAAAAGCAACACCCGTAAGCCGCGCATCGCGGCGTCGCGGGCTATGCCCGCGCCGTTGATGCCGGCCCCGATCACGATAACATCGAAGACCTGCCTCTCGATATCCTGCGGTATGCGTGGCTCCATCTCTATCCTTCCCCCGCTCTATTCTCGTCCCCGAAAAAGGTGTCCCAGGGCATATCCAACGGCTCGTCTAATGCTACAACGGAATAGAGGTGGCGCATGAGTGGAAAGTCACCTTGCTGGACGAGCCCGCGATCGGCGAGCTTCGGCAGGGCGCCGCCGATCACCTCGATGGCCGCCGCCCCCTCGAGCGTCACGCCCGGCATCTTTTCACGCGCCTCCGAGAACCGCAGCCCCGAACCGACGAGCCGTCCCACCTTGACGTTGCGCCCACCCATGCTGGTGACGAACATGTCCCCGACCCCGGCCAGCCCGTAGGGCGTCTCCGGCTCGCCGCCGAGCAACTCCATGAACTGCCCGAACTCCCGCGTCGCCTGGCCGAAGAGGGCGGCCCCGTAGTCGTAGTTGCGGTACTTCGCCTCCGACTCGCCCTTGCGATCGAGGATTCCGTCCATGAAACCGGCCCCGAGCGCGTAGCAGTTCTTGGTCGCCGCGCACACCTCGACGCCGATAAGATCGGTCGAGGTCCACACGTGGTAGTAGGGGGTCCGGAAGATGTCGGACATCTCCTCAAGCACGCCGGCGTCGCGGCCGGTGAAGACGACGCAGGTATCCCGCCGCACGGCGACCTCGCCGGCGATCGACGGCCCCGCAATGGCCGACCAGGAGACCTGCTCGCGCAGATCCTCGGGAACCTCGGAGGCAAGCACCTCGGGAAGGATGCGCAGGTCGCCATTCTCCGTTGCCTCCATCCCCTTGGCTATGGAGAGGACGTGCATGCCGGGCTTCAGCAGCGATGCGAGCTGTTTTCCGGCCCAGCGCACCCCGAACGAGTTGACACCGCTCATCACTACGTCCGCACCGTCGAAAGCCTCCTCGGCCTCTTCGAGTTGGAAAGCCGTGGCAACCTCGGAAACCTCGAGGTCGAGGTTCGGGTGCACGCGCGTCTCCTTGATGCTATCGATGATCTCGCGGTCGAGGTGCGTGCCCACAAGGCGCACCTCGTGACCGTTGTCCGCGAGCGGGAAGGCTAGGGCCGTGGCCATTATTCCCGAGCCAAGAACACAAACGGTCGTCATGTTTCTCCTTCCCGAACGTCAGAGCAAGAAAGGCCAGGCACGGACGTCCCGGTCCGGTAATTCCCGAGAATACCAGATCGTGGTTTCCGGCTAGGCACGCCGGTGTTCTTCGCGTTCCGCGCTTGTTCAGAAACGCTCCTATGCGGTTGTGGCAACGGTATCTTGCGCCATCTCTCCTTCCTCTCCGGGGTCTGCCGGGGAGACGATGAACGAGGTCAGCACGGCGCTCACCAGGTAAAGGGCTGAGTAGGTGATCACGACGCCCCCGTATCCTATAAAGGGGGCGAGGGCGGTCGGGATGGCCAGGCCGACAAACGCGGCACCGCCGGCGCCGGTGTTGAGGATCGCCAGGGCCGCGCCCTTATCGTGCCGCTCCACCATGGAGGGCATCAGGGCCGACAGTGGTACGAACCCGGCGAGCAGGACGCCGTAGAGCATGCCGAACACGACCGCGAAGAGGTAGCTTCCCGTAAGTAGCGACCCGAAAAACCAGAGCGGCGTGGCTATCGCGCAGCCGACACAACCGAAGAACGTCACCGTGCGCCGCCACCCGAAGTAGTCGCCGACTATTCCGAAGAACAGGTTGGCGCCGATGTTGGCGCCGTAGACCAGGGAGACGAGGACAGAATACTGCCCCGCTCCCATAAAGCCTTCATAAGGGGCTTCGGCGGTAGCCGACACGAAGACGAACGGCATAAAGAAAAAGAAACCATACTCAGGCGAAGTGTTGACGAGACGGACTACGAGACCCAGGGCCGTCCTAGGGTCGCGCCACAGGATGTCGATGCCTTCGAGAAGCCGCTTGTAGCTCCTCGGGTCCTCGACGTGTTCGTCGGCGATCGGCTGCAGGCCCTGGGCTTCACGCACGCCAAAGGAACCTATAAGGCCGCCGATGGCCACTATCACGAGCGAGAGCCAGAAGGTGTTGTATACGCCCAAAAGAGGCACGGAGGCGGCGGCCACTATGGCGCCCAGGGTTGGAAGCCCGCCTGTAAAAGCGAACCAGAACCAGCCGGCGGCCGAGCCCCTCATCTGTACCGGGGTAACCGTCTGGGCCCAGACCAGGAACCCGAAGGCGAAGAGCGGGTACGAGAGGCCCCTTATACCGTAGATCAGGCCAACCAGAAAGAGGTTCCCCGAGTCGATGGCGAAGAGCAGGAACAGTATCTCGAAGACTACCCAGATCGCCGCACCGAGCTGCATGACCCTCTGGGGTCCCCAGATCGCGGAGAGCGTGCCGGAGAACCACGAGGCTATGAGAACGCCGAGACCGTAGACGCTGCCGGTGATTAGAGTGGCCTGGCCACCGCTTAGTCCCCCCGCAGTGGTCAGGTAGCCCGGAAGTCGGCTTATCTCCACGCCGTCGCCTATCATGAAGATGAAGACAGCGACGTAGCCCCAGAAAATGGGCCTGTACATGCCTAGGCGTTCAACTCGGTGCCCGAAGGCCCCATACTCGCCCTGTGATTGCTGACTGCTCACCTAACCACATCTCCTTTGCTCTCTGTTCACAACCCGAAACCAAACTCTGTACGCTCTATGTTCCCTGCGGCGTGCCGTACCGCGGCCGAGGGCCGGCGATCAGCTCCTATCCTGGCTCGCCACGTGGTGGGAGACGTCGTGCATCAGCTCCTTCATCCTGGGATAGGTCTCGGCGTACTTGTCGACGTAAAACTTGTACTCCTCGTGCGCGGTGGGGTCCGGCTCGATGCCGCCCTCGGCGTGGACCATGTTGCGCGCCGCCTCGTGGATACCCGGGTAGATCCCCGCGCCGACGGCGCCCAGAATCGCCGAGCCGAGCGTGGGAGCCTCGGGCACCTTTGTAAAGGAGATCGGCAGGTTCGACACGTCGGCGTGCATCTGCATCCACAGCCCGCTCTTTGTTGGACCGCCACAAACGACCCCTTCTGTGGGCTCGAAGTCGTTCTCGCGCATCCTGCGCAGGATGTCCTCTGTGCCGTAGCAGATGCCCTCCATGATGGCGCGAAATACATGCCCCTCGCCGTGCCTGAGGGAGAGGCCCCACATGACGCCGCGGGCCTCGGGGTCCGTGTGCGGCGTACGGTTGCCTTGCCAGTAATCCAGCACCATCAACCCCTCGGAGCCGGGAGGGATCTCAGCCGCCATCTCGCCAAGCACCTCGTAAGCGTCCACGCCGCGCCGCCCGGCTTCTTCTGACGCGCCCTTGGCGAAGTTGTCCTTGAACCACTTGACGATCGAGCCGGTCGAAGCCTGGCCGCCCTCGACGGAGTACTGGCCTGGCACGATACCGTCGGTGTAGGCGCCGAAGAGCCCGGCCCCGTGCTTGGGTTCGGCGGCCTGCCCCACTATGACGTGGGATGAGCCCGTGATGAGCGCCATCTTGCGCGGCTCCAGAACGTCGAGGCCGATCAGGGCGACGAAGGCGTCACCGCCTCCTTCCGCGACGGGGAGGCCTGCCGGAAGCCCCAACTCTTCGGCCACCTCTTCGCGCAACTCGCCCGCGACCTTGCCCATGTCGAGCACTTCCTGGGGGAACTTGTCGAGCAGATCTTCGAGCCCCAACGCGGCGTACAGGCTCTCGGGTAGGCCGCCTTCGTCTCTGTCGTAGTACCAGCGGAAGCTCGCCGTGTTGATAGAGGCGGTCCACTCGCCGGTTAGGCGGTGGGTTACCCAGTCCAGGCACTCGCAGATGTGGGTGGCCGACTCGTAGGTATCCGGCTCGTTCTCCTTGAGCCACAGCGCCTTGGAGGGCATCCACTCCGCCGAAACCCTGCCGAAGCCGTTGTACTTGAGCGCCGGATCCTCGGTCTCCTCGACCCGCCGTGCCTGGTCCACAGCCCTGACATCCATCCACATGATGGCCGGGCGCAGGATCCTGTCCTGCCGGTCCATGGCGACTACGGTGCAGGTCGTTGCATCCACGGAGAGACCGGCGATCTCCTCCGGGGCGATATCGCTTTCTTCAATCGCCCGCCGGGTTGCCCTGACCAGGGCACTCCACCACTCGTCGGGGTCCTGCTCGGCCCACCCCGGGTAGGGATGCGCGAGCCCGTAGGCTTCCCCGGTGAAGACGATGGGGGTTCCCTCCATGTCGAAGATCCCGACCCTTACGCTCTCCGTGCCGAAGTCTATGCCAAGCGCGTATGGTCCCTCGCTCATAGCCCTGCTCCGTCAGCCGTTGCCCTAGAGGCCGCCACGCGGCCCCAGAAGCCCTCAGGCGCAAATAGCTCGTCCACACACTCCCCGAGGATGCCGGTCTCGAAGGCCAGGTCGAGCACGGTGTAGCGTTTGCGGATCGTCTGCGCCCTGAAGTACGTCGCCTCGAAGTCTTCCCAGCCGAGCCCGATCTCGACGGGGCCCGTAGGACAACCGGCAGCCTGTAGCATCTCTCTTATCTGTTCGGCCGGCCTCAACTGCTCCCTGACCTTCGCACGCAGCCCGGGCCATACCTCCCGGAGCAACTCCAGCCTCTCGGCGAGCTCGTCCACGCTGATGTACTTGGCGAGGGTCTGCTCGACGGCTCCTTCCTCAAGGTCGGGGCTCGTGTGCTGCACCCGCACAGATTGCTCCATCTCCTCTTTGGTGGGCCAGGAGTTGCGGAGCGTCTCGATATCGAGGTCGGCCAGGTCGCGTTCGAGGATCAGCTCGTAGAGGGCGGCGATGGCGACCGAGCCTACCCCCACTTTGAAGCCGTGGGAGAGGGGAGTTCCTTCGTGGCCTTCACCGTGCCCGAGGCCCTCCATCTCCCACAGGTGGCTGAACTGGTGTTCGGCGCCCGAGGCCGTCCTCGAAGACTCGTAGGATTGCATCCCGAGGCCTGACAGGATTAGGCCTTCTATAAGGTCTTCGGTGGCCTGTTGGTCGCCGGCACGCAGTTCTGCCGGGCTGTCGGTCCACTCGCGCAGGTGCTCCTGCACCAGCGACCAGCCCGCTGGGTCGATCTTCTCGACCTCCAGGGAGTCGGCTATCAACCAGTCGGCCCCCGAGGTCACCTTGCCAAGGAGATCCGCGTACCCCGACGCCGTCATGTCCTCCGGGGCGTGCCTGAGAACCTCCAGGTCGGCGACCACGGCCCTGGGAGCGGGGCATGAGAGCGTCTGCTTCAACCCGCCCTTTTCGATCGAAGCGCCGAACGCCGTGTACCCGTCCATCGAGGCGGCCGTACCGACGCACATGTAAGGCCTCTCGCACTCGTGGGAAGATCTCTTCACGATATCGTTCAGCGTCCCAGATCCCACGGCCACGGGTATGGCGTCGTGCCCCTTCAGGGAGTCCCTGAGCTTCTCGATGTTCGAGTACTCGGCGTAGAGCGGCGGCTCCGCCGGAAACACGTAGGGCTCTAGCGTGGTGTACCCGGCTTCTTCGAGCCGCCGCTGGACCTCTTTGCCGGCGACCTCGAGGGTGTTCCCGTCGGCGACGACGACCGGGGGCCTGTCGCCGAAATTCTCGCGGAAGACGTCGGGTACGGAGGCGAGCGCGCCCGCGCCGATGTTCACGTTGTGTGTATCGGTAGCCTCCTGTAGGGCCGCTCTTATGCGCTGTTCACTCACAAGCTACCTCCCGTTGGTGCGACTCGGGTATGGACTACGCCGCCGGCCCTCCGTCTGAGACGTGGCGCTCCGTCTTGTGCATCAGCTCTTTCATCTGGGGGTACGACTCCAGGTAGCGATCCACGTAGAACTTGTACTCCTCGTGGCGGTCGGGGTCTGGTTCGATGGTGTCCGCGGTGTGGACCATGTTCTCGGCGGCGGCCTGGATGTCCGGGTAGATCCCTGCCCCGACGGCGGCCAGCATCGCGGAGCCGAGGGCGGGACCGTCGCTTACCTTCGTGAAGGAGATGGGCACGTTCGAGACGTCGGCGTGCATCTGCATCCACAACTCGCTCTTGGCGGGACCGCCGGAGACGACGTTGAGCCTCGGCTCGAAGTCTTGCGCACGCATGGTGCGCAGGATGTTCTCCGTCCCGTAGCAAATGCCCTCGATGATGGCGCGGAAGACGTGTCCAGGTGTGTGGCTAAGGGTCAGGCCCCACATCATGCCGCGCGCCAGGGGGTCCGTGTAGGGTGAGCGGTTGCCCTGGAAGTAGTCGAGCACGATCAGGCCGTCCGAACCGACGGGTACGTCGCGTGCCAGCTCCGTCAGGACGTCGTAGGTGTCCACGCCGCGCTCCCTGGCCTCGGCGGCCGCGTCGCCCGCGAACTGGTTCTTGAACCAGGCCACGACGGAGCCGGTGGAAGCCTGCCCGGCCTCCACAGTGTACTGGCCTGGGATCATAGCGTCCGTGTAAGCACCCCAGAAGCCGGGATCGTGGATGGGTTCTGAGGTCTGCCCGATCATAACGTGCGAAGAGCCGGTGATGAGGGCCATCTTCCCCGGCTCGACCACCCCGAGCCCGAGCGCCCCGACGTACGCGTCCACGCCACCCTCCGCCACGGGCGTGCCGGCCTTGAGGCCAAGCTCCCCGGCAGCGGGCTTGCTCAACTCACCGACGACCGTGCCCAGGTCGAGGACCTCGGCGGGATACTTCTCGAGTAAATCACCTGCGTCCGCCGCGTCGTAGAGGCTCTGCGGGAAACCGCCCTCTTCACGGTCGAAGTAGTACTTCGAGCTCGCAAAGTTTATGGAGAAAGCCCACTCGCCGGTGAGGCGGTAGATCAGCCAATCGCCGCAGTCACAGATGTGTTTGGCATTCTTGTAGACCTCGGGCTCGTTATCTTTGATCCAGAGCGCCTTCGGAAGCCCCCACTCTGCGGAGACTGGCCCGTGCCCGTTGTACTTGAGCGCGTCGTTGTGCGTGCGCGCGATCCTGTCGGCCTGGTCGGAGGAGCGAACGTCCATCCACAGTATTGCCTGCCGCAGATGACGGCCCTTGTCGTCGATCGCGAGAACGGTGCTGCTCATGGCGTCCACCGAGATGCCCGCGATCTCCTCTGCGGGCACGCCGCCCTCTTCCATCGCGGCCCTTACCGCTCCCACGAGCGAAGACCACCACTCGTTAGGGTCCTGCTCGGCCCAGCCCGGACGAGGGTGCTTCAGCGCGAACTCCCGCTCGGTAAACACGACAGGCGTACCCTCGGGGTCGAAGATGCCGACCCTGGCTCCCCCCGTCCCGAAGTCGATTCCAAGGAGATAAGGACCCTCGGCCATCAGCTTGCTCCTTCTTCCCAACCGAACTTATCCCACAGATCGCGCGGGATGAGCTGGTCTATCCTTTCCAACGTGTAGTCGGGCAAATTTTCCTCTGGCTCGTTGGCCAGTTCCTCGGCGGTGGTCTCGCCGGTCAGGACGACCGCCGAGGGCATGCCCGCGCCTTTCGCCATACGGATCTCCGTGTAGAGACGGTCACCGGCCACTACGCACTCTTCTGCTTCTAGCCCGATCAGGTCCATGATAGTCTTCAACATTATGGGGTCGGGCTTGCCGACGTTGACCTGGCACTTCGCCCCCGTACACGCTTCTATGGCCCCGACGATCGCCGCCGCGTCGGGCTCTCCCCTCCCACCTGGAAACGGGCAGTAACGGTCGGGGTTCGTGGTCACAAGCAGCGCCCGTTTGTAGAACCAGATGGCATCGAAGGCGATCTGGAGCTTCCTGTACTCGAAACCGCGGTCGTAGCTGGCAATGACGATGTCGATCTCCTCGGGGTCCTCGGACATCCTGATCCCGGCCTCCCTGAGCGAGTTCTTTAGGGGCTCTTCGCTTATGGGAAAGACCGTCGCGTCGGGGTAGTTCTGAAGCAACCACTCCGTCATGGTAACGACGGTGTTGACGATCTCGGAGTAGGGCGTTTCAAGGCCAAACTTGCCGAGCTTCTCGGCGTACATCTTCGGGTCTTTCGTGGGGTTGTTGGAGAGGAAGACGACACGCTTGCCGAGCTCGCGCAGCTTGAGCACCAGACGTTCCGCCCCGGGGAGCAGCTCGTCCCCAAGGTAGATGGTCCCGTCGAGATCGAAGACGTAACCTTCGTAAAGCCTATCCGGCTGAACCATGCGATGTACTCAACCCCCTCCCACCAGTTTTACCCTCCTGTTGCCGACCGAAAACGGTGGCGTCTCCTCAGAAGAGGTCTCCTCTAGGCCTCCCTCGCGGCGTGGTAGCGGCGGTCGATCTCCTCCATCTTCTCGACCTTGGGAGCCGAACGGCCTCCCTCGAACTCGGACGCGAGCCAGGCGTCTAGCACGGTCTTGGCGTTCTCGGATCCGATCACACGCCAACCCATCGTCAAGACCTGCGCGTTGTTGGACTTGCGGGCCCTCTCCGCAGAATAGACGTCGTGGCACTACGCGGCCCGCACGCCAGGCACCTTGTTCGCCGTGATGGGCATCCCCAGCCCGGTCCCACAACACAAGATGGCCCGCTCGTGCTCGCCCCTGGCGACGGCCTCGGCCACCTCGACCGCGACATCGGGATAGTCGGCGGGGGCCTCAGGGTCGGTGCCGAAGTCTTTTACCTCGTAACCGCTATCTATGAGGTGCCGCGCCAGTACGTCCTTGAGCCCGAAAGCCGCGTTGTCAGCCCCTATCGCTATGCTTGCCATCTTCCCAGTGACCTCCTCATCTCACCGATGCCTGACCGTAGATTGGCCAGGCGCAGAAAGAGACTTACCCCCTCCATACAAAGCATCGGACACCAGAAGCCGCGTGTCAGAAGATCCATCAGCGTAACGCTCTCATCCTCCCCTGCCCCATTGGAACAAGCGTAGCGGATCCGGAAAAGCGTGTCAAACGTGCAAATTGTGCACTTGTGTGCAGCAATGATATTGTTGCCCCACGGGGAACCCGGGTCCGGAATGCTAAACTGCTGCGGGCAAGAGCAGGTTCGCCCGTATTCTCGAAGTAATCGGTGAGCACAAACCTCAAGTTCCGTTATACGGTCGGGCTAGAAGGAGGGCTACAGGGTTGGCACCGCGGCGTCGGATCCCGCTAGCCGAAGATCAATTCTTGCTCGCCGAGGTGGCGCAACTCTACTACGTCAAGGACCTCACGCAGCAGCAGATCGCCCGGCAGATAGGAACCTCGCGCTCCAACGTCTCGCGCATGCTGAAAGAGGCGCGCAAGCAGGGGATGGTGGAGGTAAAGATACATTCTCCCCTGCGGACCGTGCCGGGCTTGCAGGAGGAGCTCGTCTCGCGGCTCGGGCTGCGCGAGTGCCTAGTCCTTGCGGCCCTGGATCGGGACTCCCGTACCTTCGAGTCTACGGATACCGTGACCCAGGTCGCGGCGCTGGCGGCGCGCTACCTGCAGGAGACCATCGCGGGGGACGCTACCGTGGGGCTGGGCTGGGGCAGGAGCGTGCACCGCGTGGTCCACAACAGGTTCTTCCGCGAGAAAAGGGACGTCACCGTGGTCCAGGCAATGGGCAGCATAGGAGGCTCCATCCCCGAGTTCGACGGCATAGCCACCACGGCCCGCCTGGCCGAGGTGCTTGGGGCGAGCGCCCACTACCTGCACGCGCCCATGCTCGTGACAGATTCCGCGGTGCGGGCAGGCCTGTTGCGCGACCCGCACATCCGCAAGACCCTGGAAGTGGCCGGTAACGCGGAGACGATAGTGTCTTCGGTGGGTACCCCCGGCCGCGAGCACGGCCAGTACCTTACGGGTTATCTCGGCGACGACGACCTCGAGTACATCCGGGAGCAGGGGGCTGTTGGCGATATCTGCGGCGCCTACTTCGCGTTCGACGGCTCGCCGGTCCCCCTCGAGATGAACGAGCGCTCCATAGCCATAAGCCCGGAACAGGTGCCGCGCGTACCGAACCGCGTCGGGGTGAGCTCCGGGGCGGAGAAACCGATGGCCAACATCGGCGCGGCGCGCTCTAGCCTGCTGAACGTCCTGATCACGGACGAAGATACCGCGAACAGGATGCTCGAGATCCTCGACGAAGAACACCCCGAAACCGCTACAGCCCAGGGTGAGTCACGTTCTACAAGAACCTGAGCTCGACATGACAGGCCAGCCGGTCTCTTAGAGACCCTGACACCTGTAGCCTGATGCCTGCACACCGCTTTGTACGAGGTCCGGGTGGATGGCAACGCCACCGCGCGCGGGCCTACATCTTATGCTACTCGTGGATTCCCGCTTGCGCGGGGATGACGGAGGAGAAGAATTCGTCGTGTATCCGCATCCGGAAAGCACGACCGTCCACACGGACTCGGTATTACAGGCTGCCGCTCTCTTCGTAGTCGGTTATAACTTGTACCTTCTCGGCCGATGGGGACGAGGCGTCGAACTCGTAGCCCAGCCACTGCTTGACGATACGGTCGGCGAGTTCAGGGGCGATCACACGCTCGCCCAGGCAGAGGACCTGGCAGTTGTTGGAGAGTATGGACCTCTCGATAGAGTAAGGGTCGTGTGCGACGACGGCGCGTATCCCGCGCACCTTGTTGGCCGAGATGGCCTCGCCCAGGCCCGTTCCGCCGAAGAGCACCGCCCTGTCCGCCTCACCCCTCGCGACCGCCTCGGCGGCCCTTATGCAAATTACCGGGTACGCGGTCTTGTCGTCAGCGTCTGCCACGCCGAAGTCGATGACCTCATCGACCCGCGGATCTTCCCGCAACTGGTCCCTTATAAAGTCCTTGAGGTTGACCCCGGCATCGTCGGAGCCGACCGCCATCACGTACCGTTTATCGTCCATCTCTGTGCTCCCCCTTCGACCAGCGTTTCCCGGTCATCGCTATCTCCTCGAACTACGGCAAAGACTCTAGATCGGATACTGTCGTAACGGCATCTTACCCCGCTCGTACCGCTGGCAAAATGGCCCGCCTGGTTGAAGCCCCAGGCTTCGGGGAACACCCGAAACTCAAGCATCTTTTGCCGACTAGATGGAGTAAATCATGAGAGAGAAAGCCCGGAAGACGGAGGTCCGAGAGTTCCGGTTCGGGGACGACGGCGCCATTCCCAACAACCCGACGCTGCCGTTGCTCGTGTACCCGCAGGTACTGGCCGCGTCCGACCTCGACCCCTCCCGCTGCAAAGAATTACTCTCCGAGAACGGCTGGGGCGGCGCCTGGGTAAACGGCGTCTTCCCTTACCACCACTACCACTCCACCTCCCACGAAGTCCTGTGCGTAGTCGGTGGCTCCGCGAGCATCACATTTGGAGGTCCAGAAGGAGAGACAATCGAAGTCTCGGCTGGCGACGCCGTCGTGATACCGGCCGGGGTAGGACACCGCAACGAGGGCTCCAACAGCAGGTTCTCGGTCATCGGAGCCTACCCCGGTGGACAGGAGAACTACGACCTCCGCACCGGCGAAGAGGGCGAACGCCCCGAGGTGCTCGAAAACATCCGCAACGCCGCCCTACCTGAGTCCGACCCCCTGTTCGGCGAAGAAGGACCTCTGGTCCGAGGCTGGACGAAGTAGTTGTTAGCGCGCCTGCTTCGCAGGCGGATGATACGTTGCGTGGGCGGTTCGCGAACCGCCCCTACAGCCGTGTAACCAATTTTCTTCGGGTTTGCCTTTCCACCGGCATCGTTTCTCCGTTAGTGGATGAGCTTGTCCGGGGTGATGGGGAGGTCGCGGACTCGGATGCCTGTTGCGTGGTAGACGGCGTTGGCGATGGCGGCGGGCGAGCCGCAGATGCCAATTTCACCTATTCCCTTGGTGCCCATCGGGTTGACGTGCGGGTCGTCCTCATCGACCCAGGTTACGTCCATCTCGCCAACGTCGGCGTTGGTCGGGATGTGGTACTCGGCGAAGTCGTGGTTTACGACGTGCCCGAAGCGGGGGTCGACCAGGCTCTCCTCGTGCAGCGCCATCGAGAGGCCCATCGTCATCCCGCCGATGAACTGCGAGCGGGCCATCTTCGGGTTGATGACGTTGCCGACGGCGAACACCCCGGTCATGCGCGGGACGCGCACCTCTCCCGTGTCCTCGTTTACCCGCGCCTCGGCGAAGTAAGCCGCGAAGGCGTGCATCGAGTAGTTCTCGGTATCGGGGTTATCGGGTGTCCCGGCCTCGGCAGTGTCGCCGGCGGCTGGGTCGTCGCCGTGCCGTTCGCGGAACGCGCGGGCCGCCTCGAAGATGGCAGAGCCCCAGACCGTGATACCTGAAGAGCCCCCCGCCACGGAGGCCGACGGAAGATCAGTGTCCCCGATGCTCAGGTTTATGGACTCGACGCCGACGCCGAGGGCGTCCGCGGCGATCTGGGTCAGCGCAGTCCAGGCTCCCGTGCCGATATCTACGGCTCCGATCTCCATGGCGTATCGCCCGTCGCCTCTGTAGCTAATTCTCACCTTCGAACCAGGCAACCTGAAGACGGGGTATATGCCTGAGGCGACACCGGTTCCCACGAGCCATCGGCCCTCTTGCCTGGCGCGCGGCGTCGGGTCGCGACCTTCCCATCCGAAGCGCTCGGCCCCTTCCCGCAGGCAGGCGACGAGGTTGCGGCTGGAGTAGGGGAGCCCTGTTTCCGCATCTAGTTCGGGTTCGTTGCGGATGCGGAACTCGATCGGGTCGAGGTTGCATTTGATCGCCATCTCGTCCATCGCCGACTCGAGCGCGTACATTCCAGGGGCCTCGCCCGGCGCCCGCATCCACGACGGCACCGACACGTCGAGCGCTGCGAGGCGGTGCGTGGTGCGGCGCGTCTCGGTTGCGTACATCGTCCTGGTCGCGTAGGCGGTCTGCTCCGCGAACTCCTTTATCTTCGCGGTCTGCTCGACAACGTCGTGGGAGGTCGCGGTAAGACGACCGTTCTCGTCCGCGCCGAGCCGAATCCTCTGCACGGTCGGGGTTCGGTACCCGACACAGGAGAACATCTGCTGGCGCGTCAACGCGAACTTGATGGGACGACCCTCTACCACCTGCGCGGCCATCACCGCCAGGACGGTGTTGGCGTGTGGCAGCCCCTTGGACCCGAACCCGCCGCCAACATGAAGCGCCACGACCCGCACCCGTTCCCTGTCGAGCCCGAAGAGCTTCGCCACCAACCGCCTGACGCTGTGCGTGCCCTGCGTGGACTCGTACAGCGTCAGGTCCCCCGCCTCCCAGACGGCGACGCTGGTGTGCGGCTCCATCGGGTTGTTGTGCTCCACCGGCGTCGTGTACGTCTCATCCATCGTCACCGCCGCCGAGGAGAACGCTCCGTCAACGTCGCCCTCTTCGGTGTCTGTGGGAAAACCAGCGTTGAGCTGCTCCGGGGTGTAAAGGTCGTCCCGGTCGGGGGTGAACGTCGCGTCGTGCCGGTCCTCGTCGTACGAGATGCTGACGAGGTTCGCGGCGTGGCGGGCGACCTCGAACGTTTCGGCGACGACAGCGCCTATGTACTGGCCTCGGAACGAGATTTCGTCGGACTGCAGGATCGCCAGTTCCCTGTCGCGGGTATCGGCCAGCGTGGGCGCGTTGTGGTGGGAGATCACGGCTATCACACCGGGCAGGGCTTCGGCCTCGCCCGCGTCTATGCGCGCGACGCGACCACGGGCGATGTCGCTGTGCAGCGGGTACAGGTAGAGGGGATTATCGACGTGGTGCTCGTAGGCGTATGGTGCTGTCCCTGTCACTTTCTGCGGTCCGTCGATTCGGTCGAGTGGGGCGCCTATGGCCGTGCCGGTTGCGCTGCCCGGTGCGGTCGTGCTCATCGTTCCTCCGAAAGCTCTAGCAGGGTTCGGACCATGACGTTGCGCGCGAGCGGGACCTTGAAGGCGTTGTCGCGCAAGGGCTCAGCGTCCTCCAGTTCGATCTCTGCGGCGGCGCGGAAGTTCTCCTCGCTGGCCGGCTCGCCCCGCAGGGTCTCCTCCGCTTTCGTGGCGCGCCAGGGTTTGTGGGCTACCCCGCCGAGCGCGATGCGGATGTCGCGCACAACGCCGTCTTCGACGTCGAGCGCAGCGGCGACCGAGACGAGGGCGAAGGCGTAGGAGGCCCGCTCACGAACCTTGCGGTACTTCGAGTTGGAGAGGAATCGCAGCGGCGGCAGGTCTACCGACGTGATGAGCTCGCAGTGTTCGAGGATCGTGTCGCGTTGGGGTTCGTCGCCCGGTAGACGGTGGAGGTCCTCTATGGGGATGCGGCGTTCGCCGTCGGGTCCCAGTACGTTGACGAACGCGTCGAGCGCCGCCATTGCCACGGCCATGTCTGACGGGTGGGTGGCGACGCAGTGTTCCGAGGAGCCCAGGATCGCGTGGTTCTTGTTGTGACCTTCTATCGCGGAGCAGCCGGAGCCGGGCTCGCGTTTGTTGCATGGCGTCGTCGTGTCGTAGAAGTAGACGCAGCGGGTGCGTTGGAGCAGGTTGCCGCCGGTCGTGGCGAGGTTTCTGAGCTGGCCCGAGGCGCCCACGAGCAGGGCCTGCGAGAGGGCCGGGTAGCGGGTGCGCACCTTCCGGTCGGCGGCGAGGACGCTGTTCGGGACCGCGGCCCCGACGCGCAGACCACCGTCTTCTAGGTCCTCGACCCGGTCAGAGGTCAGGCGCCTCACGTCGACGAGCACGTCGGGGGTCTCAACCCCGAGCTTCATCAGGTCGACCAGGTTAGTGCCGCCGGCGAGGAACGCCGCGTTCGGCGCCTCGGCTAGCGTCGCTACGGCGCCTTCTACGTCGTGGGCGCGCACGTAGGCGTAGGGTCTCATCGGTCCGAGACCTCCCTGATGGCCGGGACGATGTTCGCGTAGGCGGCGCAGCGGCAGAGGTTGCCGCTCATACGCTCCCTGATCTCTTCGTCGTCGAGGACAATTTCCTCGACGTTCAGGTCTTCTGTAACGTGGCTCGGCCAGCCCGCTTCGGCCTCATCTAGCATCCCTAGCGCGGAGACGATCTGTCCAGGCGTGCAGTACCCGCACTGGTAGCCGTCGTGCTCGACGAACGCCCGCTGCAGAGGGTGCAACTCGCCGTTCTCGGCGAGCCCCTCGGCCGTGATGATCTCCGATCCGTCGTACGCAACGGCAAGGGCGAGACAACTATTGACGCGTCTCCCGTCGAGGAGGAGGGTGCACGCGCCGCACTGGCCATGGTCGCAGCCCTTCTTCGGGCTGGTGATACCGAGGCGTTCCCTGAGCGCGTCCAGAAGCGTCGTTCGGGTGTCTACGGTGAGGCGTCTTTCGGCACCGTCAACCCGGAGTGTGATCTCAGCGTCCACGATCCTCCCTTTTCGAAGCCAGCCATTATGTTGGCCCACCGGCGCCCTTCCTGTCCGCCGACGGACCGTCCAGGAAGGATACTCTACCCTGGAGCCTTGTTTATGCGCCGTTGTCCGGACGATCTGCGCCGGGCGCGTCAACCTCGTCTTCGCCGCCCTCGGCCGGCTCGTCGGGGTGCGCCGACCTCTCTTCCTCGCTCGTCCCGACGGCTGTCTCGGGGTTGGATGGGTCCCCCGCGTTCTCTACGCCGGTGGCTTCGACGTTCTCTTCCGCGCCTTCCGCGGGTTCCTCGGGGTGCACCGCTCTTCTCTCTTCACTCATCGTCCGCTCCTCGTCCTACAGTCGACGGCATTCTCGTCGAAATCCGTACCCCCACCAGACCCGACGGTAACGATACGTCCGCTATTTCGGACGAAAATGGTCTGAAAGTTGTAAACGGACTCGTTCTTCTATCCGGGGTGGTTCGCGAACCGTGCCTACGGGGTTCTTTCGTTCTATTCGTCCATTATGTCGCGGGAGCTGATCCACTCTCTCGAAAGGGCTATCCTCACGGCCTCCCCGCGGGAGGAGACCCCGATCCTCGGGTAGATGTTGGCCAGATGGCGCTTGATGGTCGCCTCCGAGAGGTGCAGCGAAGTGGCGATCTGATGGTTGCTCATCCCGCGGGCGACCAGGAGCAAGACCTCGAGCTCCCGGCTGGAGAGGCCGTCGGCCTCGGCCGGGTTTCTGAGCGTCTCGGGGGATATGATCACGCGCCCCTCCGGGCTGCTCGCGGCGGAGTAGACCGCCGTGTGCACTTCCTCTATGATTGCGCTCTTCACCAGGTAGGCGCAGGCCCCAAGCCCTATCAACTCGCGCATCAGCCTCGGGGCGTCGTGCATGGTAACGACAACGACCCTGGGAGCGGGCGAATTCTGAAGCATGACCTCCATCGCCTGTTTGGCGCCCATGACCGGCATCTCCACGTCCAATAGCACCACGTCCGGTCTTAGCCTCTCGGCGAGGTCGACGGCCTCCTTACCGTTCTCAGCCTCACCGGCTACCTCTATTCCCTCGTCGGTGGAGAGCATCTCCCTCACGCCCTGCTTGAACATGGCGTGATCGTCGGCCAGCAATACCCTTGTCCTCGTGCCCGCCAACCCTCCTCCTCGAAAGCTACCCTTATGGTTGCCACGAACGCAATCCCCGAACTAGGTATTTTACAAGCCAACGGTTACGAACGCGACCAGGTAAGCATACAAAGTAAAACCTCTTACGCGACGGCGGACAGGCCAAAAAGCTGAAATTTCTGAAGTGCTGACCGCTGAAGCGCCAAAACCTATCTAGTCTTCGGCTCCTTCCGCCACGGGCGCGTCGAGGAACTCGGCGATCATCGGGACCAGCCAGTCGGCACGGCCGATAAGCCCGACATGGGTTGTACCTGGGAGGATGGCGAGACGGGCGCTTGGCAGCCCGGCCAGATCGCCGAAGACGCCCCCGCCGCGCAGGCGGAATAGCTCGACGGCGTGCTCCGGAGTGGTGCCGTCTGAGTCACCGACCACGACCATCGTTGGCGCGGAGATCGCGCGTATCTCATCCGGCAGCCAGGCGAAAGGCTGGCCGTCCAGTTGCTTCATCTTCTCTACCAGGGTTGGGAAGGCGACGGGGTTCGGCGCGACCCGATCGTACTCCTCCTTCCATGGGGTGCCGGCGAATAGCTCGGGGGTGATCTGCTCTATGCCCGACCAGACCTCGGGGTAGACGCCGTCGCTGGTGGAGGAGGCGGAGGCGACGACCAGCTTGCGGACGAGCTCCGGATGCCGCATCGCGAGCTGGAGGGCCGCACCACCCCCCATACTGTAGCCGAAGACGTCGGCCCGCTCGATGCCTAGGTGCCGCATCAGGGCTGCGACATCATCAGCCATCTGCTCGTAAGAGAGCGGGCGGTCGACATCGGCAGTGTGCCCGTGCCCCTGCAACTCGACGGCTACGACCTGGCGTGTCTCGGCCAGCTCTGGCACGAAAGCTCCCATCGCGCCGATCGTCATGAAGGCACCGTGCAACACGACCAAGGGGTCTCCCGTACCGTGGATCTCGTAGTATAAATTCAGGCCGTTTACCTCAGCGTAGTTTCCTCCGGATTCGCCGCTCATTTAGTTTGCCTTTCGAGGTCATGGGAGTTCACGATGAGAAATCCGGGGTCGCAGTTCATCGAGCGCCCCTTTCCCCTTTTTGCGGGGCTATCCTTCGTCCTCTTCCGAGAAATCGAAGCTCAGCCAGCGGTCGGGACGGATCGTGAAGAGCACGAACTCTTGTGAGGGTTGCTGAAGCTCCGCGTTGACAAACCACTGCGCCTGTTCCTCGGAGAGGTACCTGCGGACGACCGCGAGCACCTGCTCAGCCGACGGCGGGCGGTCTTCCCCTACGACCGTCCCCTCGACGGTGACGTACCCATACGGGAACTCTTCGCGCTGGACCAGCAGGCTCAGCACGCCCGCATCCCGAACGAGTCGAGCCTTTCGCGACCTCCTGCCCTGGGTCCCTGTAAAGAACGAGATATTACCGCCGGGCTTGTAGGCGTACCACACCGGCGTGGAATGGGGCGGCCGGTCGTCACCGCTGGCAACGCTAAGCACCCCGATGTGCTGTCGTGCCAGGAATTCCTGGCGCTCACCCTCGGTCATTGGCCTGGGCATGTTACCTCCTTGTGAACCCTGCTCATCCCGCCCCCGCGACGGGCGCATCGAGGAACGGCGCGACGATCGACGCCAGCGCGGGGGAGTGGAAGATATCGTAGTGTGTCGTACCAGGCAGGACGGATAGCCTCGACGCAGGCATCCCTGAGCCGTACCATCCCGCGTCCCTCTTGCCGCCGCCTAGCAGCCCGAAGAACTCCACAGCGTGAGTGGGCGGGACGCTGTCAGCGTCACCAACCACGATCACGACCGGCATCTGGAGCGCCTCCACCTGTTCCGACCAGTCGTAGTCCTCGCGGAGTAGATCGCCGAGCTTGGTGAGTAGAACGGGCCAGTCCTCGGGCCGCGGCGCGACGCCGGCGTAGAGCAGGTACATAGGCGTTCCCTTCATGGGCTCGGCGGCCTCTGAACCCATCTGCGCCATCCCCGTCAATACTTCTGGGTACCATCCGTCGCGCTTGAACGGTGCCGAGACGAGCACGACCTTGCGCACAGCCTCGGGGTGGCGGATGGCGGTTTGCAGGGCGACGCTACCGCCGACCGAGTAGCCTATAACCTCTGCCTCCTCAAGACCGAGATGGCTGATCAAGGCGGCCACATCGTCGGCCATCGCCTCGAAAGTCATCGGGCGGTCGACGTCGGCGGTGCGGCCGTGGGCCTGGAGATCCACGCCGATCACCCGCCGTCCCTCCGCCAGCAGCGACAGGACCTCTCCAAACACCTCGACGGCGCCGAGGCCCCCGTGCAACAGGATCAGGGGTTGCCCGTCGCCGTGGACCTCGTAGTGCAGGTTCAGGCCGTTAACCGAAGCGTAGTCACCCCTGTTCTCTTCACCCATGGATTCTCCTCTCCCGCGCGTAGTCCGAAATCGGTCAGGAACGCGGCGCCTGGGCGACGGAGAGCGTATTTCCGTCGGGGTCCTTGAAGTAGGCGACCTTGGCTCCGCCCTCGAACGTGGCGATGCCTTTATCATCCGTGACGATCGGTCCCTCGTCGTAGTGCTCGAAAGAGACGCCCGTCGTGACGAGCTCGTCGACAACCCTCTCGGCATCATCGACGTACCAGCCGACCAGGGTCGCCATGGACTTGCCCGCACTATCCGGCGAGAGGTAGACGTGAATACTGGTTCCCTCGCCGCACCGGTAGGCGACGTTGTCGCCGGAATCGGTGCCGACGATGAGGCCGAGCTTCCCTTCGTAGAATGCCCTTGCCTCGTCCATATCCGAAACCGCGAGGCTAGCAACGACCCTGTACCCGCCCAGTCCCATCGCCCTTACTCTCCGCCTCTCGCTGGCTCGTAGGTAAGCACGACGGCGCCCGAATCAAACGTCCTCGTCTGCGTGAGCCTCAGGATCTTCGTGTCACCCTCAGCGAAGAGGCGCTTTCCGCTCGCAACAACGACGGGAAAAACCATCAGCCGGTATTCGTCTATGAGGTCATGCTGCATCAGGGTGTTTACCAGGTCTCCACTGCCGAAGACCAGGATGTCCTTGCCGGGTTGCTCTTTCAGGTTGGCTATCTCCGCTGCGACATCGCCTTCGATCAGGCTCGAGTTCTTCCATTCGAGGGGGTCTTCGAGGGTCGTCGAGACGACGTGTTTGGGATAGCCGTTCATCCAGGCGCCGTACTCGCCCGTCTGCTCCTCCATCTGCGGCCAGGCGGCGGCGAAGCCTTCGTAGGTCACCCTTCCCAAAAGGAGGGCGTCTGCCGCCGCCATCTCGTCAAACTTGTACTGGTTTCGATCCTCGCTCTCGAACTGGAAGGTCCATCTCGGGTCCTCTACCACGCCGTCAAGCGATATGAATTCCGATACGACCAGTTTTCTCACGCTAGTTCTCCTTTACGACGCGGAACGTCATGTGGGTCACACCAGGGGCTTCTATGACCTCGGTCCCCTCCAGCTCTATGTGTTCTGGCCCGAGGTTGTCGAACAGCCTGACCCCACCACCGAGCAGAACGGGCACGATGTCCACGTGTACCTCATCCAACAGTCCGACCTCGAGACACTGCTGAACCAGGCTCGCCGCGCCAACCGCGACGTTTTTGTCTCCAGCCACCTCCCTGGCCTGGTCGACCGCGCTCTCCACGCCGTCCGTGACAAAGGTGAAAGGGGATCCCTCGTAGTCCCATCCGTCGGGAACAGAGTGGGTCAGAACAACGATCGGTACGTCCAGGGGATGCCTCCCGCCCCAGCCGTTCGTGATGTCGAAGGTTCGCCGTCCCGTCACGATCGCCCCTATCGAGGAGAACGCCTCGCGCAACATCTCGGCACTCTGGGATGAGACCTTGAACGTCATCCCGCCGCTCGGCGCCACGTAATCGGTGTCGCCGCTCTGGTACCAGTCGAAAAGCCGCATCCCGTTCTCCCCGAGCGGGTTCTCCGGCCCGTCGTTCGGCGCGGCGATAAACCCGTCCAGCGACATTGTGAGCCCCGAAGTAACCTTGCCCATGTCTACTCTCCTTCCGATGTCCTGCTAACCGCGGGCGGGTATCTGTTGGATACACCAGCGGTTGCCGTCAGGATCCCTGAAGAAGACGCAGCCGACCAGGTCGAGGTCCTCGTCCTCGCGGGCCGGCCTGTACGCGCCGTCGGCGAAGACCTGGATCTCGCCCACGTCCACGCCCCTCTCGACTAGCCGGGCGTGGGCGGCGCGCACGTCCGTGACGACGAGGAACACGCCGTCGAGGTCGCCTGGTTTCGTATCGATGGTTCCCCGTCCCAGGTGGATCGAACACGCAGATCCCGGCGGCGTCATCTGGACGAGGCGGACCTCGTCGCTGACCCTGTAGTCTATGTCAACCGCGAAGCCCATCTTCTCCGCGTAGAACTCGAGGGCGCGGTCTATGTCAGTGACCGGGACCGTCACTACTTCGATCCGGTAATCCATGCTTATCCTTCTCCTTTCGGGTTGCCTGCCGTCTCCTGGCGGCGAACTTCGTACCTTACAAGCACGTTCCCCGAGCCGTCCCACGTGCGGGTCTCGAGGAGCCGAAGCGATGTAGGTGGCCTGCCGTCGAACACGGGCGTGCCGGCGCCAACCACGACCGGTCCGACCATCAGATGGAGTTCGTCTACGAGATCGTTGGCAAGAAGGTTGCCCCATAGCGTGCGGCTACCGAAAACCAGGATATCTTTACCAGCCTGGCGTTTGAGTTCGGCGATCCGCTCGTGGGCGTCCGCGCGCCCGATGATGCGGGTGTTGCGCCACGGCTCCGTCTCTTCCCGGGTTAGACCGTTCGACACGACCACCTTTTCTATAGCGTTGTTGAGCCGGGATATCTTCCTCTCGATGGGCCTGGCGTCGGGATCGTCAGCCACAGACGGCCAGAAGCTTTTGAACCCATCGTAGGACGTACGCCCGAGGAGCAGCGTGTCGGCCGCGCGCAGCCTTTCGGCGTTGTAGGCGTCGAAGCTCTCGTCCGTCGGGTAGGCCACCCTGCGGTAGTCGAAGAGGTCCATGACGTTCTTGCCTGGCCCCTCGTAGTAGCCATCCAGAGACATGGCGTTGCAGACTATCAGCTTACGCGTTTCTTCCACTTCAAGAACCTTTTTCGCCAGACGGCCTGTAGGCTAGTGAGACGACGCCGGTGGCGAACGTCTCCGAGCTCACGAGCTTCAGACTTTCTTGCTCTCCTCCGTCCTCGAAGAGTCGCTTCCCGCCACTCAGAACCACAGGATGGACCATGAGCCTCAGTTCGTCGAGGAGACCGGCCTTTAGCAGCGACCGGACGAGGACGGCGCTACCTATGATCGTGATGTCCTTGCCAGGTTGCCGCTTGAGTTCGGCGATTTGCTTAGGGACGTCGTCCTTGATCAGGGCCGAGTTGTTCCACGCGGCCTCCTCGAGCGTCGTCGAGACGACGAGTTTTTGCACGCTGTTTATGTAGTCGACCATCGGCGTGCCACCCGGTTGCCCGGGCCAGAAGGCGGCCATCTGCTCGTACGTAACACGTCCCAGAAGCATCGCGTCCGAGGCGGCCATACCTTTCGCGTTCGCCGCCTCCATCTCGTCGTTGGAGTACGAGAAAGCCCACTCCTCGGGCGATTCCATGGCGCCGTCCAACGACACCAACTCTACCGCGGCCAATTTCCTCACCGGTCCTCCTTTCAGAAGATCATACCGGGATCTTCAGTCATCTATAGCCTGGTACGCCGAGGTCCAGAAGTCGTGGTGGATCATCCCGGAGATCTCGTTTCCGGCTACGCGTTGGGTCATGAGTATGCCGACCATCTCCTCCCCCGGGTCCGAGTGTCCTGACGTGGTAAAGCCGCCATCCCAGCCGAAAGCACCGGGGGACGCGAGCCCGGTCCGCTCCGACACGACAGACATGCCGAACCCCCAACCGACACCGTCACCGAGTAGGATCTCTCCGTTGGACTTCTGCTGGCCCGTCAGGTGGTCGGTGGTCATCAACTCGACCGAGGGCCTGGAGAGGATGCGCCCGCCATCGTACGCCCCGCCCGCGAGCAGCATCCTGCAGAACGCGAGGTAGTCGTACACGGTGGATACCAGACCGCTGGAGCCGGATTCGAAGACGGGCGGACGACCCCACGCGCTGTTGTCGGCGGCGTCGAAGATATCGAGCGTCCCCGTCTCTGGCGCCTCCTGGTAGCAATCGGCGAGGCGGTCCAGCTTCGCTTCGGGAACCAGAAAGCCGGTGTCGTGCATCTCCAGAGGCCCGAAGATGCGCTCCTTGAAAAATTCCTCCAGCGACCGTCCGGTTGCGCGGGAGATCAGGACGCCAAGCACGTCCGAGCCGGTTTCGTACATCCACCCTTCGCCCGGCTGATAGACGAGTGGTAACTCCCCGAGCTTCCTCATCCACTCATCAGGCGGTAACGCGGGCAGCTCCGATCCGGGCGAGAGACCCCGCTCGTCCATTGCTCGCTGTATCGGGTACTGTCCCGGCGGGGCGAATATCGCCCCTATTCCCATCCGGAACGTAAGGAGATCGCGCATGGTTATGGGCCGCTCGGCTGGCACGGTATCGTCGAGGTCGCCGTCTATCGAGCGCAAGACACTCCGGCTGGAGAGTTCTGGAAGGAGCGCGTCCACGGGGTCGTCGAGCCTGAGCGCGCACTCCTCGACGAGGATCATCGCCGCAACGGCCGCTACGGGCTTGGTCATGGAGGCAATTCGGAAGATGGTGTCGCGCCGCATGGGACCGCCCCCGAGCGCCTTGGTCCCGATAACGTCAACACGTACGTCGCCCCGACGGGCAACCAGGGTCACCAAGCCTGGCACATGGCCGCGTTCCACGTACGTGGCCATGATGTCGTGCATTCTCTCCAGCCTAGCTTCGGAAAACCCTCCGTCGCCCATCTAACCCTCCTGCCTCCCGAGCGGGGTCAGGTCGATGAACTGCGTGGAGGAGACGAGCAACTCGACGCCGCGGGCGTATGTGGAGTACGTATGGTAGATCGTCCCGCCTTCGCGCAGGAACACGCTGTAGCCGGGATTCTCTCCTTTCCCCGATGGAATCCCCGCTGCCTCGAGCTCGTCCGCCGTTCGGTAGTTGACGTAGACCGGGGCGATCTCCTCGTCGACTGTCGCGTGAAAGTCGTAGTTGAAGTCGCTCCCGAACGAGGAGTACCAGGGAAACGTCCAGCCCTTGCGCTGCCTGTAGTCTTCGATCTTCTGTATCGGGGCGCGCGAGACGACCGCAAACGAGGTGTTCAGCCCGTGAAGGTGCGAGAGGTCCCCGAGGTCCTCGGCGGCGTACGTACAACTCGGGCATCCATCGTCCCACTCAGGGTCGAACATGAAGTGCTGCACGATAAGCTGCCGGCGCCCCTCGAACATGTCGAGCAGGCTCACCTCGCCTTCGGGCCCCTCGAAAGCATAGTCCTTCTCGACCTCGACCATCGGCAGAGCCCGGCGCTCGGCACGCAGCGCATCGCGTCTGTGCGTCTCTTCCTTCTCCTTCGCCAGAAGCCGCTTGCGGGCGGCAAGCCATTCCTCCCTCGAAGTTACCTTCGGAAGATCCATCATCCCCTCCTCTGATCTTCTTTACCGACCATGATCCGCCGCTAGTCCCCGACGGCTTCCGTGACGATACCGGAGATCCGCTGGGCGGCGGAGAAATCTGCGGTGAGCCTGTTCTTGGTCAACGCGAACGCGACGCCGGTCGCGGTGTCTGCGTACGCGAAGCTTCCCCCGACACCCCCCATCGCGATCACGGTCGGGGCCTGTTGCGCATCGCTCCCTAGCTGGCCGATAGAGTAACCCAGCGCCCACGTGACCGGGTTGCCCATGATCTGGTCGACTCCAGTGAACGCCGCGGCGGAGACCTCGCGCAGCCTTTCAGGCGGGATCAACCGCACCTCATCCACCTCGCCCATCAGCGCCGCGTACATGCGGGCCGTTGCCCTGGCTGACGTCTTGCCACCAGCCGGAATGTCCGCCATAAGTATGTCCTTGCGGTTGCCGAATCGGCCGTCGGGGCGACAGCGCGCGGCCCTAGCTTGAAGAACGGCGCATCGTCTGGCATCGGCGCGAGAAACTCCGCGCTGCCTTCCATATCCTCCAGTCGGGCCAACCTGCCGAGCTCGGATTCCGGCATGCCGAAGTAGAGCTCATCGGCGGCGCCGAGAGGTCCGGCCACGTCTTCTTTTAGAACTTGCGAGATGGGCTTCCCCGTCGAGCGGCGCACGATCTCCCCTACGATGTAGCCGAACGGGTAAGCATGATACGCAGTTTTCGTGCCAGGCTCCCACCAGAGCTCGGAGTCGGCTATAGCGGCGCACATCTTGTCCCAGTCGCACAGGTCCTCTGGCGTGGTCTCGGCCGGTATGCTGGGAACGCCGACCGTGTGCGTCAGGACGTGGCGTACGGTTGCGCTCTCTTTACCGTGGGCCCCGAACTCGGGCCACAGCTCCACAACCGGGGTGTCGTAGTCGAAGAGGCCGCGCTCTAAGAGCACGTGCGCCACGGCCGAGGTCGCGCCCTTGCCGACCGAGTAGGCGTAGAACGGCGTGTCCGACTCTACCAGACGTCCGGTTTCGCTGACCCCGAAACCGGCAACGGCATCGACTACCTGCTCGCCATCCTTGTAGACGGCGACCTGCAAGCCCCGCTCGGCTCCCGATTCGACCAGCTCGTCGATCGCTCCCTGGACCTGTTGCTGAAGGTTTTCGATCACTGCTGTTCCTTTCTGCGCGACTTCGGTCGCCCGTGCTCCGGCGCTTACGGTTTGAAGTCGGAGACCAGAGATCTGGTCTGGGGCCAGCGGCCCCAGGCTACCAGCGCGCTCACCAGGAGCAGGCCGATCGTGAGCCACGGGCTCGCGCCAAGGATGAACAGGTTGGTGAGTGTCGCTCCGGTCATCAGGCAGACCAGCCCAAGGGCGGCCAGCCCGGAGGTGCGCGGGACCAGCACGCCGATGGCACCGAAGAGCTCCAACGCCCCGACCATGTAACGGAACCACTGGCCTATGCCGATGGTGATGAACATCTCCACCATCGTCGGGTCACCGCCTACTTTGGCGAGCCCGGCCATCGCGAACTGGAGCGCTAGCAGCACCTGGAGCACCCAAAGCGCGATGTTCATACCGCGCCTCCGGGTCGCTGCCGGGGCGGACGCCTCTGCTCCTGTAGCATCTATTCCGCTCACGATCCCTCCTCGTTCGTCCCCGCGTCAAGGCCGGTCCCATGCCGGCCGTCGCTTCTCCGCCCTCCGACGGTTGTGGTGCAGCCTGCCAGCATCCCGGTCCCCAACGCCCCTAGTCGACCACCGTGCCGCTGGTCAGGTTGAAGACGGTTCCGGTCGTCGCGCCGGCCCGGTCCGAAGCCAGGAAAGCCGCGGCGTTGCCCACATCGGCGAGCGTCGTCACACGTCCCAGCAAGGACCTCTGCTTGAGAAACTCCTCGATCTCATCCGTCGAACCCGACCATTCCTCCGTCGAAGCGCCCTCCCAGGACTCCGGTATCCCTTCCGAGCGCAGGCAGTTCACGCGGATGCCGCTCTGTCCGAGCTCGGCCGCGAGCTGTTTCGTGAGGGCCTCGATGGCGGTGCATGCGATCCCGAACCCTCCCACGTGGACGCCGGGGAAGTACGCGCGGGCGGCAGAGGCCGAGAACGTCAGGATCACGCCCGAGCGCTGCGCGGCCATGTGCCGGGCCGCCGCCCTCGCGGTCAGGAAGTGCGTGGTCATGCCGGTCGAGATCGGGCGCATAAAGTCCTCGCGCGACATCTCGACGAGCGGGATCAACTGTACATCCTGGATCGAGATAGCATTGAAGGAGACGTCGATGCTTCCAGCATTATCCACCAACTCGCCCATATGCTCCTCGACGGCCTGCTCATCCAGAGCGTCGAGTTCCGCAACCTCGACCCTTCCACCTGCTTTCTCAATGTCAGAGGCCACTCTATCCAGCGGCTCCCTTGTGCGTCCGGCGAGAAAGACGTTTGCGCCTTCAAGGGCAAACGTGCGGGCGACCGCGCCGCCGACAGATCCTCCACCACCGTAGATCACAGCGTTCTTGCCTTCGAGCAACATAATCAGACTCCTCTACAGCCTCGCGATATCTTCGGCCACTTCGGACAGGTCGTCGCCGAGCTGGTGTCCACGTCCGTCGAACTCGCGGACATTCGCGCGCGGAAGCCGCCCAGCGTACAGCGCAAGGTGCGCGAATGGCACTACCTCATCATCGCGGCTGTGGTAGAGGAAGATCGGCACGCCCTCCGGGAGCGCCGCCGGGAAGTCTTCACGCAACCCGAACTCGCCTACCTCCCAGTCCGTCGTTCCCCAGTAGGGGGTCGCAATGAGGAACACGCCGGCGATGGGCTTCTCCACCGGCTCCTCGGAGAGATGCTTCAAGAGGATCGAGGCGCCGAGCGAGTGTCCAACGAGGATCACTTCGCCATTCGATGCGGAGAGTTCGCGGGAGATCCGATCACTCCACGCCCCGTACTGAGGCGCTGCCCTGTCCGGCATCTCCGGGTACTCCACTTCGAAATCGGGACCAAGCGCCTCTCGCAGGCTCCTGACCTGCGCCCTGTCCCCCTCGAATGCCTCACCGCCGCCACCGTGGATGAACAGCACCTGTCTTTTCGTCATACGCTACCTACCCCCGCCCCGACCAGACTGTTCCTTTGCGTCGGAGCGGCCGGCGCTCATGCCGCCTCACATTCAGCGGGGTCCACATCAGCCTCGGGCTCGGCCTCGGCCCCGGCCTTCGGTTCGGTATCGCGCTCGGGTTGCAGCACCGTTACGGCTACCGCGATAGCCACTAGGACGAGGACGGCACCGATGCCGAACGCGAGATGGTAGCCGCTCGTCAGCGCAGCCGGAGTGGGCTCGCCGGCCCCGATCAGGGCTGCACTCCGCGAGGCTGACAGGGTCGCAAGGACGGCCAATCCCAGAGCGCCCCCGACCTGAGCCGTTGTGTTGATGAGACCTGAGGCCAGCCCCGCATCGTCCAGCGTAGCACCTGACATCGCGAGCGTCATGAGCGCCGGGAAGCAGAGACCAGCCCGACGCCGAGCAAGACCATCACGGGCAGGACGTCGACCACGTAGCCGCCGTCTATCGGCACCCGCGCGAACAGCGCGAGACCGGCCATGAACAGCGCGAGACCGGCCAACACCAACTTCCTCGCGCCGAAGTGCA